>NZ_JBEPEQ010000042.1:0-44289 GCF_040300925.1 Micromonospora sp. NPDC000207 | reverse complement strand
GACGCCCTCCCCATCGGGGCTGTCACGGGCACCCCCCCCCGCCGCGGCCCGGTGGGTGCCCCCCCCCCCCGCACCGCCCACCGGCCCCGGCTCCCCCGCCCGAACGGGACCGGTGGGGGAATCGGGGCCGGCGGGCGACACGTCATGGTCGTCGACCTCGGGTACGGCGACGCCGGCAAGGGCACAGTCGTGGACTGGCTCTGCGCCACCCGGCCGGTGCACACGGTGGTCCGTTTCAACGGGGGTGCGCAGGCGGCTCACAACGTCGTCCTGCGCGACGGACGACACCACACGTTCGCTCAGTTCGGGGCGGGTACGTTCCGCCCCGGGGTGCGTACCCACCTGGCCCGGCAGGTGGTGGTCGACCCGCTGGCCCTGGCCGCCGAGGCCGACCACCTCGCCGAGGTCGGGGTGCCGGACGCCCTCGACCGGCTCACCGTCGACGGGGAGGCCCTGCTGGCCACCCCGTACCACCGGGCCGCCAACCGGGCCCGGGAACTGGCCCGGGGCGACGGGCGGCACGGCTCCTGCGGGCTCGGGGTGGGGGAGGCCGTGGCGTACGGGATCGCCCACCCCGACGAGGCCCCCCGGGTCGCCGACTGTCACGACCCGGCAGTGCTCCGCCGCCGACTCACCGCCCTGCGGGACCGGCTCACCGCCGAACTCGGGCCGCTGGCCGCCCCACCCGTCGACGACTGCCTGCCCGCGTTCACCGCGTTCGCCGAACGGGTGGCGATCGTCGACAGGGCGTACCTGACCGGGGTGTTGCGGGCGGGGACCTGCGTCTTCGAGGGCGCCCAGGGCGTCCTCCTGGACGAGTGGCACGGATTCCACCCGTACACCACCTGGAGCACCACCACCTTCGCCAACGCCGAGACACTGCTCGCCGAGGCGGGGTTGGCCGGGCAGGCCGAGCGGTTGGGGGTGCTACGTACCGTCACCACCCGGCACGGCCCCGGCCCCCTGGTCACCGAGGATCCGACGCTGCCCCTGGCCGACCCGCGCAATCCCACCAACCGGTGGCAGGGACACTTCCGGTTCGGCCACTTCGACGCGGTGGCCCACCGGTACGCCCTCGCCGTGGCAGGTGGCGTCGACGGCCTCGCCCTGACCCACCTCGACCTCGCCGACCACGGCCTCGACCTGCGAGTCTGCCACCGGTACGACACCCTCGGCGAGCTGTCCCCGGGCCGCCCCGGAGACCTTGACCGGCAGGCCGCACTCACCGACCGACTGCTCGCCGCCCGACCGGTGTACGACGACGAGACCCCCGACGACTGGCCGGAGGCGGTGTCGGCGGCGCTCGACGTGCCGGTGGTGCTCACCTCCCACTCCCCCACCGCCGAGGGCAAGGTGGAGTGGGGCCGGGCCCTCTCCACGCCCGTTGCCTAGAAGCGCCGGTTTCTCGACGCCGAACGGTCGAGCATGGGGGAATGCAGTCGCTGCTGGACCTGCTCCGGGAGACGGTCACCTCACCCTGGGTCTACCTGGTGATCTTCCTGGTGACGGGGGTCGACGCGATCTTCCCGGTGGTGCCCGGGGAGACGGTAGTGGTCACCGCCGGGGTCTTCGCGGCGACCGGGCAACCCGACGTGGCCTGGGTGATCGTGGTGGCCGCCCTGGGCGCGCTGGCCGGTGACCACCTGTCGTACGCCATCGGACGCGCGGGCGGCAGCGGGCGGCTGGACCGGTCACCGGCGGGCAGCAGGCGGCGGACGAGCCTGGAACGGGCCCGCCGGGCACTGGACCGGCACGGCGGCCTGATCCTCACCACCGCCCGCTACATCCCCGGGGGACGGACCGCTGTGACCCTGACGATGGGCACGGTCCGCTACCCCCGGCGCGCCTTCCTGGGCTACGACGCCCTCGCCGCCACTACCTGGGCGACGTACAGCACCCTGCTCGGCTACTTCGGCGGCCTCGCCTTCGAACGTGACCCGGTCCGGGGAATCCTGGTCGGGGTCGGCCTGTCGGCCGCCATCACCGGGCTGGTGGAGGTCGCCCGTCGGCTCCGCCGCCGGGCCGCCCCGTAGACCGGTTCGGCGACGTCGTCGAGGTAGGCGTCCTACTCCTCAGGTGGGGTCCAGGTGGTCCCGGTGAGGAGTCGGGCGGCGCCGAGCCAGGCGACGTTCATCATCCGGGTGGCGGTCGCGGCGGGGTCGGCGTCGGGGTGGTCGGCCAACCAGTCGGCAAGCGACTCGCTCGCCCCGACCAGGGCGTACGCGACCACCTCCAGGTCGGTGCCGCCCACCTCCCGGACAGCCTCGGGCTCGCGCTCCCGGATGGGCGCGGGCTCCCGGATGGGCTCTCGCTCCAGCGCGGGCTCGGGCTCTCGCTCCCGGGCGGGCTCGGGCTCTCGCTCGGACTGGGCGTGGTGGAGCATCCCGGCGACCACCTCGACCATCCGGGCCCGGATGGTCGCCAGTTCACCGGCGAAGGGTTGCGAGCCACGGGCCTGCCGGTAGAGGACCGCCCAGCCGTCCCGGTGTGCCCCGACGAAGCCGAAGAAGGCCCGCAGTCCGCGCCACAGTCGCAGGTCGGCGGGGAGGTCGGGGGCGGCCGCCCCGGCGATGGCCTCCAGCATCCGGGTGGCCTCCCGGTGCAGACAGGCGACGAACAGCTCCTCCTTCGTGCCGAGGTACGCGTACACCATGGGTTTGGAGATGCCTGCCGAATCGGCGATCTCGTCCATGCTGGCCGCGTGGAAGCCGCGTCGGGAGAAGGTCCGCACGGCCGCGTCGAGCATCTGCTGCTCGCGTACGGCCCGGGGCAGACGTTTGAACGCGGGCACGTCGGGCACCTTGCCAGCATACCTACTCATACGTAAGGTTACGCTTGAGTAACCTGCGTCGACCCATCCGTGAGAGGTGCCAAACCCGATGACTGACTTCGACCCGGCCACCTTCGCCAACTACGGCCCGAAGGAGTTCGCCCAGCTGGTCAAGTCCACCCCGGACGCCAAGATCGCCGAGGTGATGTCCGGCAACCTGCGAGGCACGGTCCTCGACGAGGTCTTCACCCGACTCCCGACGATCTTCCGTCCGGAGAAGGCCGGCTCCACCAACGCGGTGATCCACTGGACCATCACCGGGCGGCCCGACGGCGGCTCCGACACCTACGAGATCGTCGTCGCCGACGGCACCTGCACCGTCAACAAGACCCCGCAGCACGAACCGAAGCTCACCCTGACCATGGGGCCTGTCGAGTTTCTCCGGATCGTCAGCGGCGGCGCGAACCCGGTCATGATGTTCATGACCGGAAAGCTGAAGGCCAAGGGCGACCTGGGCCTGGCCGCCAACATCGCCAACCTCTTCGACATCCCCAAGGCCTGACCCAACCCTCGGGCCGGATCAGCCGGGCACTGCGATCCGGCCTCGGGCCCGGATCAGCCGGGCAGCGCGATCCGGCCCTCGACGGCGGCGGTGGCGATGTCCCCACGGCGGTGCGCCCCGGCCAGCGTCACCCCGTCGACCAGGGCGTACGCCGCGTCCCGGGCTGCGGCCAGGTCCGGGCCGGTGGCCGTACCGCAGAGGATCCGCCCCCCGGCGGAGAGCAACTCGCCGTCCGGACCGCGTCGGGTCCCGGCGTGGATGATCCCCGGCCGGTCACCACCGGTGATCACGTCCCCGGTACGCGGCGTGCCCGGGTAACCCTCGGCGGCGAGGACCACCGTGACCGCCGCGCCGTCCCGCCAGCGCAACGGCGGATGATCGGCCAGCGTACGCGTGGCGGCGGCGTGCAGCAGCCCACCGAGCGGGCTCTCCAGCAGGGCGAGCACCACCTGGGTCTCCGGGTCGCCGAACCGGGCGTTGAACTCGATCACCCGGGGGCCGGCGGCGGTGATCGCCAGGCCGACGTAGAGCAGCCCGGCGAACGGGGTGCCCCGGCGGCGCATCTCGGCCAACGTCGGGTGCACCGTGCTCGCCATCACCTCGTCGACGAGGCCGGACGGCGCCCACGGCAACGGCGCGTACGCCCCCATGCCGCCGGTGTTCGGACCGGTGTCGCCGTCCCCCACCCGCTTGAAGTCCTGGGCCGGCAGCAGCGGCACCGCCGCCTCCCCGTCGGTCACCACGAACAGCGACACCTCGGGTCCGGCGAGGTACTCCTCCACGACGACCCGACCGCACTCGGCGGCGTGCCGCAGGGCGGCCTCCCGGTCCTCGGTGACCACGACACCCTTGCCGGCGGCGAGCCCGTCGTTCTTCACCACGTACGGTGCACCGAACTCGTCTAGCGCCGCCGCGACGCTCTCCGCGTCGGTGCAGCTGTACGCCCGCGCGGTCGGCACCCCGGCAGCGGCCATCACGTCCTTGGCGAACGTCTTCGACCCCTCCAGCCGGGCGGCCTCGCCACCCGGCCCGAAGACCGCGACGCCCTTGGCGCGCAGAGCGTCGGCGACCCCGGCCACCAGTGGCGCCTCCGGCCCGATCACGACCAGGTCGGCGGCGACCTCCACCGCCAGCGCGGTGACCGCCGCCGGGTCGGCGGCGTCGACCTGCCGCAGCTCGGCGAGCCCGGCGATCCCCGGGTTCCCCGGCGCAGCGATCAGCGCCTCGACCTCCGGATCACCAGCAAGCCCCACGGCGAGCGCGTGTTCGCGCCCCCCACCACCAAGAAGAAGTACCCGCACGCCGCCGAACTCTACCCACCCCCACCCCTCACCCCCACCCACCCCACCCCACCCCTCACCCCCACCCCACCCCCACCCCACCCCCACCCCAGCCAGCCCACCCAGCCGCCCCACCCCAGCCAGCCCACCCAGCCGCCCCACCCCAGCCGGCCCCACCCCGGCCGGCCCACCCCGGGTCTGCTCTGGTGATCAAGGGGTTTGCGTCAACTTCGATCACCGATCTGACGCAAACCCCTTGATCACCGGCCCTGGGTCGACGCCCGGCGGGGTGGTGGGGAGGTGAGGGCTTCGCGGACCGACCAGGGGATGTAGTCGGGACGGAGAGTGTCTGCCCAGGTGAAGCGGAGTACCCGCCAGCCCGCGTTGACGAGTCGGTTCTGCCGCCGACGGTCGGCGAAGAGGGCTTCCGGCGTACCGTGTGGGCCTTCACCGTCGGCCTCGGCTATCAGTCGGGCGGACCGCCATCCCAGATCACCCACGGCGATCAGGTGACCGTCCTGGTCGCGCACCACCAGTTGCAGTGCATCAGGGGAGACACCTCCGTCGACGCACCGCAGTCGAGAGCGCGTCTCCAGTGGCGACTGCGCCCGGCCGTCCGCCTCCCGGACGTACGACCGCGCTGCGACGGCACCCCGGCGTCCCCGGACCAGCGCCGGCACCGCCGCCAACTGCTCGGCGGTCACGAAACCCCTGTTCAGCGCGGAGTCGAGCACACAGACCGCCGGGTAGCGGTCTTCCCGCAGGGCCACGTCGAGGACCGTACGCAAAGGTGACGTGGCTCGGATCCCGGCGACGTCGACGATGTCACCGGGGACGGTGGTCAGCTGGTGCACCACTGTCCGGGGATCACCGCGCCGCTGAGACCTGGGCTGGTCGGCGGGGACCGACACGTGGATTGCGGAGGTTCGCCGCAGACCGGCGATACCGTGCAGTTCGAGGGCCGTGTCCAGCACCGCGAAGGCTCCGGGTCCGAGGCTGGTGACGGCGGCTCGGATCAGCGCCCGGCGACGTACCGGATCGGGGGCTGCACCGCCCGGCGCGAGCCGATGACGTACCGGATCAGGGGCTGGGCCGCCCTTCCCGAACCGATGACGTACCGGATCGGGGGCTGCACCGCCCGGCGCGAATCTGTCACCTACCGGATAAGGGACTGCACCGCCGGCCGCGAACCGGTTTTGTCCCGAGTCGGCGGCTGCACCGGCCGGCGCGTAGCAGCCACGGGCGAGCCGGTCCCAACGACCGGACCGACACAGTTGTCGTATCTGACCCCGGGTCAGCCCGGCGGCGAGGGCCTGGCTCGTGGTGACCATGCCGTCCTGCTGGGCGGCCACCCTCTGGAGGATTTCGAGCGGCGTCACCCCCACACCATCCCCCGCCCACCGAAATCCCTCACCCCCTGTGGAAAACCCTGTGGACAACCGTCCCGCCGGACTCACCCCACCCTGTTGATCAAGGGATTTGCGTCAGATCGGTGATCGAAGTTGACGCAAATCCCTTGATCAACGCCGGAAGGCGGAGGGGGAGCTGGCGGGGGGTGGGGGTGGGGGTGGGGTGGGGGTTGGGGTTAGGGGAGGAGGGGGTGGAGGGTTACGTTTTCCTGGCGGCCGGGGCCTACGCCGACGATGCTGATGCGGGTGCCGCAGAGCTCCTCGATGCGCTGGATGTAGCGCTGGGCGTTCTTGGGCAGGTCATCCCAGGTGCGCGCCTCGCCGATCTCCTCCGACCAGCCGTCGAGCTCCTCGTAGACGGGGCGGGCGTGGTGGAAGTCGGTCTGCGTCATCGGCATGTCGTCGAAGCGCTCGCCGTTGATCTCGTACCCGATGCAGATCGGCACCTTGGGTAGGCCCGTGAGCACGTCCAGCTTGGTGATGACCAGGTCGGTGACCCCGTTGAGGCGGCACGCGTACCGGGCGACCACCGCGTCGAACCAGCCACAGCGCCGCTCCCGGCCGGTGGTGGTGCCGTACTCCTGGCCGACCTCGCGCAGGTGTTGGCCGTTCTCGTCGAACAGTTCGGTGGGGAACGGGCCGGAGCCCACCCGGGTCGTGTACGCCTTGCTCACGGCGATGACCTGGTTGATGGCGGTCGGCGGGATACCCGCGCCCACGCACGCCCCACCGGCGGTCGGGTTCGACGAGGTCACGAACGGATAGGTGCCGTGATCCATGTCGAGCATGGTGGCCTGGGCGCCTTCCAGCAGGACGATCTCGTCCCGGTCGAGGGCGTCCCAGAGCATGGCCCGGGTCTCCGCGATGTACGGCCTGAGTCGCTCGGCGTACTCCAGGTACTCCTCGATCGTCGCGTCGACGTCGATCGCCTTGCGGTTGTAGATCTTGAACAGGAGCTGGTTCTTTTCGCGGAGCGCGAGCTCCAGCTTCTTGCGCAGGATGCCCGGGTCGAGCAGGTCCTGAAGCCGGATGCCCATCCGGGCGACCTTGTCGCCGTACGCGGGGCCGATGCCCCGACCGGTGGTGCCGATCCGGGAGGAGCCGAGGTACCGCTCGACCACCCGGTCCAACGCCCGGTGGTGCGGCATGATCAGGTGCGCGTCACCGGAGATCCGCAGCCGGGAGACGTCCACCCCCCGCTCGGCGAGCCCGTCGATCTCGCTGAGCAGGACCTTCGGGTCCACCACCACCCCGTTGCCGATGACGATCATCGCCCCGGGGGAGAGTGCCCCGGAGGGCATCAGGTGAAGGGCGTACTTCTGCCCGTCAGGGGTGATCACGGTGTGCCCGGCGTTGTTCCCGCCGGAGTAGCGCACGACGTAGTCGACCCGCTCACCCAGCAGGTCGGTAACCTTGCCCTTGCCCTCGTCGCCCCACTGAGCGCCGATGAGCACGATCGCTGGCATCTTCTCTGCCTCCAGAAGGCTCGGGTGCCAGGTGGCGACCGGTTGGCGAGCCCGGGGGATCAGGCTAACAAGTTGTGACGACGTGGCCGGCAGGGGTCACGGCGAGAAGCAGGAGGCTCCGACCGTGTACGACGTGGTGCTGCTCGCCCTCGACTCGGAGCGGAGGGCTCCCGGGGGATGTGGCAGCGGCGACTCCTGCTGCGGCTCGGCGACCGAAGGCGGCCGTGAAGAGCCGACGAACGACGGGCGTGAAGAGCCGACGAACGACGGGCGCGGACCGGCCACCGGTGACGGAAGTGGACCGGCGACCGGCGAGGGGTGTGGACCGGCGACCGGAGACGGGTGCGAACCTGCCGGGGAGCGCTGCGAGACCCCCCGGGTACCCGTGCTGACCTGCGCGGACGCGCTCACCCGACGGGGTGCCCGGGTGGAGACGGTCACCGCCCGGTCGGACGCGGAGATCGACGCTGTCCTCGCCCGACTCGACGGTCCGCCCCGCCCGGACGGACTGACCTGGCCGGATCCGGACGGCAAGACCCGCCTCGTCGTCGCCACCGCCAGTGACGCGCAGTTGCGTGCGGTGCTGCGCCGGATGGTGCGCCGGTACGCCCCGCCACCCAGCCGACGCCCCGACGACCTGGCGGGCAACCGTACGGTGCCGGACCTGCCGCCGGTGGGCGTACTCCCGCTCGACCCGGCCCGGGTGGGAGCGCAGCGGGACCTCGCCGCGCAGCTCGGGCTGCCGCGCGACCCGGCGGAGGTCGCCGCGGCGGTGCTCGACGGCGACGCCCGTCGGCTGGACCTGCTCCGCAACGACGGCGGCTCGGTGACACTGGACGGGGCACTGCTCGGGGCCGCCGACGACGCCGGTCGCCCGATGCCGTTCCGGGGCCGGATCGAGGTCGACGACGTCGTCCTGGCCTCCGGTGAGGAACGGCTGTTGGCCTGCGCGATCGGAAACGCCGGCGGGTACGCACGGCTCGACGACGTGGCCCTGCTGGCCGCCCCCGACCCGACGGACGGGCTGGTCGAGGTGGCGGTGGCCGTTCCCGTGGTCACCCGACGCGCGTTGGGCAGGAAGCGGGTACGGCTGGAGGTGCGCCGTGCCCGGGGCCGGGCGGTGGCGGTCGTCCCGCGTGACGAGCGGGTCCCCTATCTCGACGACGGCGTCGAGGGTGAACTGAACCGCAAACGTTCCTGGTGGATCGAGCCGGGCGCCTGGGCGGTCTGGACGAACTGAACGGTTCGTCGGGATCGACGACGGGGCGATTCGCCCCATCGGTCCGCATCGACCTCAGCCGACGGGACCGGCGGATTCGCCCCGTCGGTCCGCATCGACCTCGGCCGACGGGACCGGCGTCGCACGGACGCCTATCCTCGGCAGGAGGAGTGGGGGAGGAACCGTGGCCGACGACAGTGCCGACCGGGTCCGTGGACCTGGTCACCAGCCGGTGCCCGAACGGGACATCGAGCCGGTCTGGCCACCGGAGCACGGTGGTCCGACGGCAGCCCAGGCAGACCTGCCCGCCGACGACGCCCCGGTGGTCGACCACCACGCGTACCCGTCGCTCAGTCAGCCACCACCACCGGTGGCGCCGAGGACGCCCGACGACGCCTCGCCGTGGGCGGTGAACGCCCCCGTCGACCTGCACTCCCCGTTCACGACGGACCAGCCGACACCGGTCCGCCCGACACCGGTCCAGCCAGCGGCAGTCCGCCCGACACCGGTCCAGCCGGCGGCGGTCCAGCCGGCGGCGGTCCAGCCGGCGCCGCAGCCGGTTCCCCCGCAGCCGGTCCCGGCCCGGGAGGCGACCGGCGGCCGGGCCGCGCCCGAGCGGGCACGGACGACCTGGACCGCACCGCGACACGCGGCCACCAGCGACGAGCCCTCGGCCGCCGACGACCCGTCGACCGGCAACGGACGACCGCCGGTGACGAACGACCCGTCCGCGAGCGGCGGACGCACGCCAGGGGCCGGCACCCCGCCTGCGGGCGGCGGACGCACGCAGGGCGGCGGACGCACGCAGGGGGCAGGCATCCCGTCCGCCGGTGGTGGACGACCGCCGGGGGCTCACGGGCCGTCGAACGGCGGTGGACGGGCACCGCAGGAGTCACCCTGGGCACAGCCACCGCAGCGGGTCGCCGGTTCGGGCTCCCCCGATCCGGTACGCGGCGGCGGCCTCCCGCACCAGGCCACCACACCGATCCCACACCCACCGACGCCAGCCGCCCCGATCCCGGCAGCCCCGATCCCACAGCCACCGATCCCACAGCCACCGACGCCAGCCGCCCCGATCCCACAGCCACCGATCCCGGCAGCCCCGACCCCGCAGCCACCGGCCCCGGCCGCCCCGGTTTCCGAGCCGACCCCCGCCGACCCGATCCCGCAGCCGCCGATTCCGGCCGGACCGGATCCGGCTGCGCCCGAGGCGGAGGGGACCCGCCCGGGGCCACGACCCCCGACGTTCGCTCCCCCCGTACCGGCACCGCCCCGGGTCGACCAGTCGGGTCCGGTCCCGCCGCCCGCCCCGGTCCCGCCCGCCGCACCTCACCCGGCACCGGGCCACGCCGACCCCGCAACGGCACCGACGACACCCACTGCACCACCGGCCGCCCCCGAACCGGGGGCGCACACCCCGGGACCGGTGGTTCCGCAGGCCGCTCCAGGGCCGGAGGCACAGCAGGTCAGCCCGGAGGCGGGTGGGCCGTACCCGGCGGCGGAGGCGGCGGTACCGGTGTCGGGTCCGCAGGTGCCCTCGGTGGCAGCGGGCCAGGGTCCGGCCGGTTGGTACCCGGCGACGTGGCAGCAGGGCTCCGGTCACCCGATGCCGCCGCAGTCGTACCCGGGGGCGGGCGGCGGCCCGTCGGCGTACCCGGGGGCCGACGCTGGGCCATCGGCGTACCCCGGGGCGGACGGCGGCCCGTCGGCGTACCCGGCCACCGCCTGGTCACCGGAGCCGCCCGTGCCGCCGACGGCGGAGGATTTCGCCCGGCGGCGGCAGCTCCGGCCGCCCGATCCGGTGGCCACCGTCGGTCTCCGAGCGGTGATCAACAAGACGGGTCTGGTCAAGTTGCCGCCGGGCCGACACGAACAGGAGTTGCGACAGGACATCGAGATGGTCCGACGCAACTTCGGCGGACTACGTCAGGTGACAGTGGTCAACCCCAAGGGGGGAGCGGGCAAGACCGTCGCCATCCTGCTGCTCGCCATGACCTTCGGACAGAAGCGCGGCGGGTACGTGTTGGCGTGGGACAACAACGAGACCCAGGGCACCCTCGGGATGCGCGCCCAGCAGGACTTCCACTCCCGTACGGTGCGGGACCTGCTGCGCGACCTCGGACAGTTCGAGGGGGCGCAGGGCCGGGTCGGGGACCTGTCGCAGTACGTCAGGTCCCAGGGGGAGGGCATGTTCGACGTGCTCGCCTCGGACGAGTCGGCCACCGGGGGCGAGATGCTGACCGCTGCGGCGTTCGGCGAGCTTCGGGAGGTGGTGAGCCGGTTCTACAAGTTGATCTTCGTGGACACCGGCAACAACGTCCGGGCGCACAACTGGCAGGCCGCGATGGACGCCACCGACCAGTTGGTGGTCACCATGTCGGCCCGTAACGACTCGGCGGAGACGGCCGCCCGGATGCTCGACCACCTGGAGCAGAGCGGACGGCAGCGGCTGGTCCGGCAGGCGGTGACAGTCGTGTCGATGCCCCCGTCGCGCAAGGAGATCGACCTGCCGGCGATCCAGCAGCACTTCGCCGCGCGGACCCGGGCGGTGCTGCTCGCGCCCTACGAACGGCTCATCGACTCCGGTGAACCGATCCGGTACGGCGGACTCTCCGCAGCCACCCGCGACGCCTGGCTCAAGATCGCCGCCTCGGTGGCCGAAGGGCTGTAGCCGCCGGAGGCGGGGCGGGTACGGCGGGTGCCGTACCCGCCCCGGCAGCGGATCAGAGCCGACGACGAACCTGCCGACGACGGCCGGTTCCGGGTCGACCAGCTGCGACGTCAGTCGCTGGAGAGGGCGTCCCCGGCGGCGGGGTCGCAGTCCCGCAGAAACTGGGCGCACCGGGCGGCCTCGTCCGCCTCACCGATCTCGCCGGCCGCCCGGGACAGGACGTAGAGGCAGCGCAGGAATCCCCGGTTCGGGTGATGCGCCCACGGCACCGGACCGTGCCCCTTCCAGCCGCTGCGGCGCAGCTGGTCCAGACCACGGTGGTACCCGGTCCGCGAGTAGGCGTACGCGGCGACGACCTGACCCTCGGCCAGGGCACGGGCGCCCAGCGCCGCCCACGCCGCGCTGTAGGTCGGGAAGCGCGCGGCGACCTCCGCGTACGCCTCGTCGGTGGCGGTCTGCCCGGCGGCAGCCAGGGCGGCGTCCGCCTCGGCAGCCTCGGGAAGGAGGGTGGCCGGGGGCTCCGGCAACAGGTTCTGCATCGCCCCATTCAACCCGCTTCGCGTCGGCCTCCGCGAGGGGGGTTGGGACTCTGAGACCACCGGAACGGCTGTATCGCGTCGCCCTCCGGGGCAGCTGCCGGAGGGTGTCCGGGGTCGGCCGGGGTTGCCCGGGTGGGGTTGGGTGTTGATCCGTTCGGGCAGGATGGCGGGATGCCGACCCCACCTCCCGCGGACGTCATCGAGCCGCACACCCACCCCGACGAGATCGAGACCCGGGTCGCCTTCGACGATCGGCTCACCACCGGCAGCCTCACCGGGCTCACCGTCCAGGGGCTCCGGTTGGACCTCGATCCGGTGCCGGACCTCACCGACGTGGACGTCGCCGGCACCCTCTTCATCGGCTGTCGGTTCGCGTCCCGGGAGGTCGGGGCGGACCTGCTCCGGCGGGGTGCGAACGTGGTACCGCCCTTCTCGGAGCTGCCCTACCCGACCCAGCCGACCCATCTCTACAGCCCGCAGGAGCTGGCCGCCGGGTTCGCCGAGGCGGGCTTCGCCGGCATGTACGACACCCGGGTCTACGAGCACTTCCGGGCCCACGGCGGCGCGCTGCCGGAGGTGAAGGAGGCGCTGGCCCAACGGCTGCACGACCACGGGGTGGACAACGCCCTGGCCGACGCCACCCGCGCCTGGTTGGCCAACCACGGACCACAGTCGGTGGTGGGGATCATGGGCGGGCACGCGGTGCTGCGCGGCAGCGCCCCGTACCGGATGGCCGCCACGCTGGGGTGGGAGCTGGCCCGCGCCGACCGGCTGATCGTCACCGGGGGCGGCCCGGGGGTGATGGAGGCGGCGAACCTGGGCGCGTTCCTCGCCCCGTACCCGGTGGAGGAGTTGACCTCGGCGATCGACACGCTCGCCGAGGCGCCCGACTACGCCGACCACGAGCGGTACACGGCGGCGGCGCTGGCGGTCCGGGCGCGGTACGGCCCCGACGACGCGCCCGCCGAGCCGGCGTCGGACGGCGCCGTGGTGCCCCGCCCCCGGGCGGCCGGGCCGGACGTCGACTGGGCCCGCAGCGGTGGACTGGCCATCCCCACCTGGCTGTACGGGCACGAACCGGCGAACCTGTTCGCCGGGCGGATCGCCAAGTACTTCTCGAACGCGATCCGGGAGGACACCATCCTGCGGCTGGCCCGGGGTGGGATCGTCTTCGCCCCGGGGCGGGCCGGCACCGTCCAGGAGGTGTTCCAGGCGGCGACGAAGACCTTCTACGGCACCGACGGGGCCAGTGGCGCGTACGTCTTCCTGGACCGGACGTACTGGACGCAGGAGTTGCCGGTGGAGGCGTTGCTGCGGCCCCTGCTTGCCGGTTCGCCCTTCGGTGACCTGGCGAAGACGGTCCACCTCACCGACGACGTGCACGAGGCGGTGGGCATCCTGACCCGTCACCACTAGGTGTGGCGCTGCCCGAAAGGGCCCCCTCTCGCTGCCCGGACGGGCGGAGCGGGGGCCCTGCGGGCGGTTCAGTTCACTTGAGCTTGGTGCCGGTGGAGCGCAGGTGCTCGCAGGCCTCGACGACCCGGGCGGCCAGGCCGGCCTCGGCGAGCTTGCCCCAGGTACGCGGGTCGTACTGCTTCTTGTTGCCGACCTCGCCGTCGATCTTGAGCACGCCGTCGTAGTTACGGAACATGTGGTCGGCGACCGGGCGGGTGAAGGCGTACTGCGTGTCGGTGTCGATGTTCATCTTCACCACGCCGTAGTCCAGCGCCTCCCGGATCTCCTCCAGCAGCGAGCCGGAGCCGCCGTGGAAGACCAGGCTCAGCGGCTTGTCCTTGCCGTACTTGGCGCCGACCGCCTCCTGGATCTGGTTGAGGATCTCCGGCCGGAGCTTCACGTTGCCCGGCTTGTAGACGCCGTGCACGTTGCCGAAGGTCAGCGCCGCCATGTAGCGGCCCTTCTCACCGAGGCCGAGCGCGTCGACCATGGCCAGGCCGTCCTCGACGGTGGTGTAGAGCTTGTCGTTGATGGCGTTCTCGACGCCGTCCTCCTCACCACCGACCACGCCGACCTCGATCTCCAGGACGATCTTGCCCTCGGCGGCCCGGTCGAGCAGCTCGGAGGCGATCTCCAGGTTCTCGGCGACGGGTACGGCGGAGCCGTCCCACATGTGCGACTGGTAGAGCGGGTCCTCGCCCCGGGCGACCCGCTCCTTGGAGATGGCCATCAGCGGGCGGACGAACTTCTCCAGCTTGTCCTTGGGACAGTGGTCGGTGTGCAGGGCGATGTTCACCGGGTAGTTCTTGGCCACCTCGCGGGCGTACGCCGCGAAGGCCACCGCGCCGGAGACCATGTCCTTGACGGTCGGGCCGGAGAGGTATTCCGCGCCACCGGTGGAGACCTGGATGATGCCGTCGCTCTCGGCGTCGGCGAAGCCCTTGAGGGCGGCGTTCAGGGTCTGCGAGGAGGTGACGTTGATCGCGGGGTACGCGAACCGGCCGGCCTTGGCGCGGTCCAGCATCTCCGCGTAGACCTCGGGGGAAGCGATGGGCATGTCGAACGCTCCTTACTTACCGCTGTCGGCCGGTTGGCCGCTGTCTTCCGTTGGTCCGCCGGACCGCACTGTCCACCGCCGCAAGTATCCCGTAGCAGCCGGACAGCGGCACAACCGCCCCGAACCACAGCCGCCTCGACCGGCTCACCGGCCTACCGACGGTCCAGGTTGTCAGGCAGGACGATGCTGATCAACCAGCTGACCACCGCCACCACTATCGCCCCCCAGAACGCCGGCCAGAAGCCGTCCACCCGGAACGGCAGGTCCAGGGCGTCGGCGATCCAGTCGGTGAGGAGGAACAGCAGGGCGTTTACCACGAGCGCGAACAGGCCGAGGGTGAGCAGGTAGAAGACGCAGCCGACCACCTGGATGACGGGCTTGAGGACCGCGTTGACCACCCCGAAGATCAACGCCACCACCAGCAGGGTGAGCGCGGTGTTCGCCCCGGACCGACCGCTCACCTCCACCCCGGGTACGACCAGGGTGGTGACCCACAACGCGACGGCGGTGGTGGCCAATCGGATCAGGAATCCCACAGCCTCATCCTGACACCGTGAGGCCGCCGCAGGGGTGGCAATCGACCGACGGGTACCCGGCGGGACGAGCGGGGAGGCCGGGCACCCCGTACGGTGTGGGTAGTTTTCCACCGTTATCCAAGGGAGGGACGATGGGACAGCCCGACGAGGACTTCACCCCGAGCGACCACCTGACGCCGGAGGAGCGCGACCCGGAGGCACCGGAGGCCGACGTCGTCGAGCAGGCGACCTCGACCGACCCGGCGGACGGCGAGGTCGAGCCGCGCCGGGGCCTGGAGGTCGGCGACTGGGACGCCGCCGAGCAGGCCCTCCTCGTCACCGGCGACGAGGACGACTACCGCTGAACCCGCGCCGACCGGACCGAGGTCCCGGTCGATTCTTCCCGTCGACGAACGTCGACGCGTCGGGGCCACCGGATCCGCTCTGCGGGGCCTACGATGCGGGAGCCGCCACTCATCGGAGGGTCCCGTGCCGCACGTCCGTCCGCTCCACCGTCTCCTGGTCTGGCTCGGCGTGGCCACCCTGGCGGTGGGTGTCGCCACGCCTGCGGCGGCGGCCCCCGAGCCCGCGCCGACATTCGACCTGTACGCCAACAGCGTGTTCCTCGCCCCCGACGGGCCGCAGCGGCACATCGACCTCACGGTGCTCGGCGACCGCCCCCTCCAGAACGTCACTGTCACCGTGGAACGCGGCGGAGTCGACGGTTTCGCCCAGGTGTCGGCGCTGCCGGACAGTTCCTGCAACTCGGTCGGCACCGTGCTGACCTGCACCGTCTCCAACATCGAAGAGCCGAGCCCGACCCTGCTGACCCTGGGTGCGTCGCCCCGGAACACGGCCGAGGTGGGCCGGCGGGGCGAGCTGGTCTTCACCGTCACCGAGTCGGGCGGGCGGCGTCACACCCTCCGGTCGACGGTCACCGTCGGGGAGGGAGTGGACCTGGTCGCCTCGGGTCCGGTGGAGCTGACCGGGCGCCCCGGGGTCACCCTCCCCACCCCGCTCACAGTGACCAACCGGGGTGACCGGGCGGTGGAGCAGCTCGTCCTCTACTTCGTCGGCAACCACGGCCTCGCCCCCGCCAAGCGGTACCGCAACTGCGAGTACGCCACCAGGGGACCCCGCTGGACGACACCGGTGATGTTCGTCTGCACCTTCGACCGGGGGTTGGCCCCCGGGGAGACCGTCGGGGTCGCCGACGACTTCGGATTCACGGTGCCCCGCGACGCGTGGGCACCCAACACCCAGGAGGGCACCGCCCGCTGGCTCACCCCGGCGGACTGGGCGGCGTTGCGGGAGCGGACCGAACCGGTCACCACGATCGGCGAGAAGGGCACCGACGGGGTCCTGGGGCTGACCGCAGTGGACCGGTCACGGCTCCGGGCAACCGGCGGCGAGCAGACGGACGTCGTCCCGGGCAACGACACGACGGAGATCGTCCTCACCGTCGAGGGCGACCAGCGGGCCGACGCGGCGGCCAAGGGTGCCCGGGTCACCGCCGGGGTCGGCCGGACCGTGCCGATCACCGTCGGGATCACCAACAAGGGTCCGGCAGCGCTGAACACCATGGGACCCGGTGGCCAGTACACGATGTTCCACCTGGCCGTACCCGAGGGCACGACTGTGGTCGAGGCTCCGAAGAGCTGCGTCGACGCCGACATCCAGGACGAGGACCCGGGCGGTCCCGGGGCTCGGAACTACCACTGCAACTACCTGGGGGTGATCTCCGCCGGGCAGGAGGGCGCGCTGGTGTTCAAGCTCCGCATCGACCGGGCGGGTCGCCACACCGGAAACGTCCGACTGCTCCGGGAGGACCGGAATCCGGACAACGACGTCGCGAAGGTCACCGTCGACGCGACCGGCGGCGACGGCGGAAACGACGGGGGCGACGGCGGAGACGACGGCGGTGTGGGTGGCGGCCTGCCGATCACCGGTGCCCCGGCCACCACCATCGTCGGAGTCGGGCTGCTGCTCGTCCTGTCCGGGGCCGGGGCCTTCCTGGCAACCCGGCGTCGCCGCCCCGGCACCTGACGGCCCGCCGGGGCCCGACCGACTGCCCCGGCCTGACGACCTGCGGAAGGGCGGCCTGAACGGTTCGTTCCGCCGCCCCGCCCCCGGTGGCGGGGTGTGAGCGACCGGTCACGGCCTAGACTACTGTCGGCCGTCGTCGATGCCGTACGACAGCCGCTGTCGTTCGGCGCACATCGGAGGTCGTCGCGTGCCCACCACCCTGGCCCTGGGGCCCGACTGGCTCGATCCGGAGTTCCTGATCTCCACCTTCGGGCTGCTCGGCATCCTGGCCATCGTCTTCGCCGAGTCCGGACTGCTGATCGGGTTCTTCCTGCCCGGCGACTCGTTGCTGTTCACCGCCGGTCTGCTCACCGCCGACGGGCAGTACATCACCTACCCGCTCTGGGCTGTCTGTCTGCTGATCACCATCGCCGCGATCGCCGGCGACCAGGTGGGGTACGCCTTCGGCCGCAAGGTCGGCCCGGCGCTGTTCCGTCGGCCGGACTCCCGCCTGTTCAAGCAGGAGAACGTGGTCAAGGCGCACGGCTTCTTCGAGCGGTACGGCGCCCGGTCGATCGTGCTGGCCCGGTTCGTGCCGATCGTCAGGACGTTCACCCCGATCGTGGCCGGGGTGTCCGGGATGAACTACCGGACCTTCGTGACCTACAACGTCGTCGGGGGTGTCCTCTGGGGCACCGGGGTCACGGTCCTGGGCTTCTTCCTCGGGCAGATCCCGTTCGTCAAGGCCAACATCGAGGCGATCCTGATCGCCATCGTGCTGGTCTCCGTACTGCCGATCGCCTTCGAACTCCTTCGGGCCCGGCTCGCCACGCACCGCCGCGCCTGATCGCCCCCACCACCACACCTGACCCGAGAATCAGTAAATCCAACGTCGTCGCAGGCCGGGGCCACCGAGGGCTCGATGGGGCCCCGGTAGCCTGGTTGGCCACGTGACCGGTCCGCGTACCGCGGTCCGGCCGGACTGACGAACGAACGGATTCTCAATGGCACTGGGTGAACGGGTCGGTCATGTCTTCCGAGGGGCGGCCATCGGCGTGGCCGAGGCCGTACCAGGAATCAGCGGAGGCACGATCGCGCTGGTCACCGGCGTGTACGAGCGGCTCATCGCCTCCGCCGGGCACGTCGTGAGCGCGGTTCGCTACGCGGTGGCGGACGTCCCTCGCGGTCGGGGCTGGGGACGGGCCGGGGAGCAGTTCCGGCAGGTCTACTGGTCGGTGGTGCTGCCGGTGTTCTTCGGCATGGTGCCGGGTCTGCTGCTCGCGGCGAAGCTGCTCGAACCGGTGCTGACGCAGTATCCGGAGCACACCCGAGGGCTCTTCCTCGGCCTGGTCCTGGCCTCGGTGATGGTGCCGCTGTCGATGATCCCCCGCCCGAGGCACGTCGGGCACCTGGTGGCCCTGGTCGCTGCCGCGATCGGCGCGTTCCTGCTGACCGGCCTGCCGCAGGCGGAACTCACACCACACCCGCTCATCCTGCTGGTCGCTGCGGCAGTGGCGGTCTGCGCGCTGGTGATGCCCGGGGTCTCCGGGTCGTTCCTGCTGCTCACCGTGGGTCTGTACGAACCGACGATCACCGCCCTCAACGAGCGGGACCTCGGCTACATCGCGGTCTTCGGCACCGGCATGGTGATCGGCCTGGCCTCGTTCGTGAAGCTGCTCCAGTGGCTGCTGGACAAGCACCGCCGGATGACCCTGGCCGTGATGGCCGGGGCGCTGCTCGGCAGCCTCCGCGCCCTGTGGCCGTGGCAGACCGAGGACCGGACGATGACCGCCCCCGGTGACAACCTGCTGCCGATCCTCGGGCTCTTCCTGCTCGGCCTGGCCGTCGTCGGCACGATGTTCGTCGCCGAACAGCGCCGCCTGCGCCGGGCCGCCGAGACCCTGGCCAGGGAGTCGACGTACGAGCCGCCCGCGTCCTACCGGACGCCGGCCAACCGCTGACCCACCGACAGGCTGACGCCGCGTCCGGCCCCGGTGCCCGGCGTCAGCCGGTCACCGGGGTGACGGACACCGTCAGCGAGCCTTCTTGGTGGCCCGCTTCCGCGGCGGGGTGAGCAGATCGGCGATCGTGGCGATCGCCGACGGCACCAGCCGGTAGTACGCCCACACGCCGCGCTTCTCCCGCTCCAGCAAGCCGGCCTCGGTGAGGATACGCAGGTGGTGACTGACCGTCGGCTGCGAGAGGCCGAGGGGTGCGGTCAGATCGCAGACGCACGCCTCTCCCTCCGGAGCCGACTGGATCAGACTGAGCAGCCGCAACCGAGCAGGGTCGGCGAGGGCCTTGAGCACCCCGGCCAGCCGCTCGGCATCGGCACGTTCGATCGGCTCGCCGGCGAGCGGCGAGATCTGAGGCATGGTCATTTCAGCCAACGCAGTTCCCACGTATTCCATCCTTCCACCAGCAGCATCGATCCGCCTGCATATCAGCAGATCCGAATCGGCAGACTTTTACGCCAGAAGGCCGAGGTCAGCCAACGTGTAGGCGGCTCGATACGGCAGTCCCGCGGCTCGTACCGCGTCCCCAGCGCCTCGATCAACAATAACCGCCACACCCACCACCTCGGCCCCAGCCTCACGCAACGCCTCGACTGCGGTCAGCACGCTGCCGCCCGTCGTCGAGGTGTCCTCCACCGCAAGAACCCGTCGTCCGGCCACGTCGGGTCCTTCGATACGGCGCTGGAGGCCGTGCGCCTTGCCTGCCTTGCGAACCACGAACGCGTCCAACGGCCTGTCGGTCGTGGACGCGGCGTGCAACATCGAGAGCGCGACCGGATCCGCGCCCAGGGTCAGCCCACCTACTGCGTCGTACTGCCAGTCGGCAGTCAGGTCGAGCAGTGCCCGACCCACCAACGGCGCCGCCTGGTTATGGAGCGTGACGCGCCGCAGATCGACGTACCAGTCTGCCTCCCGGCCGGAGGAGAGCACTACCCGGCCGTGCACGACAGCCAGGTCAGTGATGAATTTACGCAGGTCGTCGTGGTCCCCCATGGGGGTAGAGGGTACTGCGCAAGTCTGGGAGCCGAGTGCAGGGTCCACCGGGATCAACCGAGCGGGCGACCGACGGTCGGCTATGTATGAGCACTCTGAGTGATCGGAGTCTGCCTGTACGGGCGCGGGGGTCGGCGTGCCCCGTCGACCCGGGGCCTCAGGCGGCGTCTCGGCGCAGGCGACCCCGAGTGTCGCGGGTCACGGCCTGCAACAGACCCCGGGGAGCGTGCCGCAACGCGGCGACGGCCACCTTGTACCGCCACGACGGGACACTGACGAACTTGCCTTTATGCAGGTCACGTAGGGAATCGGCGACGACGTCGTCGGCCTGCAACCAGGCCCAACCGGGCAGGCCGGAGGTGTTGATGCCGGCTCTGGAGTGGAATTCCGTCCGGGTGTAGCCGGGGCAGACGGCCATCACGCGCACGCCGAACGGACGCACGGACTGCCCGATCGACTCACTGAAGTTGGTCACCCAGGCCTTGCTCGCCGGGTACGTCGATCCGGGCATGATCGGCGCGAAACCCGAGACGGAAGAGACATTTATCACTGCCCCCCGGCCTCGTTGCGTCATCGGGCGCAGCGCAGCGAGGCTCAATCGCATGACGGCGTGCACGTTGAGCCGCAGCAACCGGGTCTCCACCTCGGCCGTGGACTGCACGAACGACCGGTTGGCGCTGTGCCCGGCGTTGTTGACCAGCAGCTCCACCGGCGGCTCGGCGCAGAGCCGACGCTCCACCGCCGCACAACCGTCCTCGGTGGACAGATCGGCGGGGATCACCTCGACCCGGCGACCGTGCCGCCCGGTCAGGTCGGCGGCGACGGAGTCGAGCCGCTCGGCGTCCCGGGCCACCAGGATCAGGTCCCACCCGTCCGCAGCGAGTCGCCGGGCGTAGGCGGCACCGATGCCGGCCGTCGCCCCGGTGATCAGGGCCGACCCCGGCGACGGGCGCTGCTCTGACGACACGGGCGGAATCCTCACGGACGGCGGGCGGCGGGGGTGGCGAGCAGCGGCACGGCACGTTGACCGGCCAGTACGGCGACCGAGCAGCAGCCGCCGACGAGTCCCAGGCCACCGACGACCCAGACCGCAGTCCGGGCACCGGGACGGCCGGCGCGCAGCCCGACGGCGAGCCCCACGAGCAGGACCGACACCAGGACTGTCAGCAGTGCCGAGGACCAGACGACGGCGCGTACCAGGGTCACCGTCGCGCCGACCTCGTCCGGACCGGCCGCCGTACCGACGTCCGACCGGAACCGGTCCACGATGCCGGGCAGGCCGACCAGGGTGACGACAGCGGACCCGATCGCTGCCACCGCCATCACCAGCAGCACCGTCGCGGCCACCGTGACGGTGCCGGGCCGACGGTCCGTCGGGGCCGACGCCGTCGGGGCCGTCGGGGCGGCTGCCGGATCGGGGTACGACACGACTGATCCCTCCGATAGGTCTCGGACTGCAACCTATCGGAGGGATCAGTGACGCGAGGTGTCATCCGGTGGCGACTCTCCGCCTCCGCGCGTACCCCCGATGCCCTGGTGGGCGTCGCCCGCGTACCGGATCCGGGTCAGGAGGGCCGGTCGGACGGGCCGTGACCCTCGGTGCCGGACGCCGGCGGCTCGCCCGGCTGCGGGCCGGAGTGCGGCGGACCCGCCTGGCCGGACCCGAACTCACCCGGGGCCGGCTGGCCGGGGGCGCCGGGAGTGCCGGGGGTCTGCGGGTAGCCGGGGTTGGCCGGGTAACCCGGGTTCGCCGGGTAGCCGGGCTGACCCTGGCCGCCCGGGTACGACGAACCGGGCATCGGCGGCTCCCAGCCGCCACCCTGCGGCTTGCGGAAGAACTCGTTGGCCGCCGGCAGGGCCAGCAGGACCAGGGCCCCGATCAGCGCGAGGAGGCCGATCACGCCCAGCGCGATGGTGAGGCCGTTGAGCCAACCGGGCACCGCCTCGGCCAGCCGACGCTCCAGCTCGGCGGTGTCCAGGTCCGGGCTGGACTGGTTGCCCATCCCGGCGGCACCGCTGATCAGGTTTCCGCCGGTGCAGCAGATCATGACGCCGCCGACCACCCAGGTGGTGATCCTCGACCAGTTCTTGCCCCGGTTGTTGAGCATCGCGAGGACGAAGAGCCCCACCGCGAGGAGCACCAGGAAGATGCTGGTTCCGATGGCCACCGCGATGCCCACGGTGGCGACGGCGCTGCCCACCTCCGGGTCGGGTCCGGTGTACGCCGCCTCGAAGGCGTCCCGGATTCCACCGATGGTGGTCAGGGACGCGATCATGCTGATGATCTGCGTGACGGCGAACAGGATGAGCAGATAACTGGAAATGGTGACTACGCCTGGCCGGGTACGGGCGGGCGTGTTGTGGGGCTCGGCCACGGTACTCCTCTCCATGGATCAGGACACACCGTAGCCACTACCCACCACCCGAGCACGGCAAGCGCTCAAACGACCCGCCGCAGTGATCAGTATCCACGCCACTCGGTGCGGGCGTACTCCAGGAGCCGGGGGTTCAGCAGGGTGTTCGGCGGCACGTCGACCCGGCCCCTGTCGGCCGGAAAGGTCTGGGCCGCCCGCAGCGTCGCCTCGTCGAGGAAGCGCAGACCTGGCGCATCGTCCGGCAGGCCCAACCGGGGAGGCTCGGCACCCGCCGTGGCGAGGTGGAACCCCCAGTTGCCGAAGGACGGTACGTCCACGTGGAACGGCACGCTGTCGAACCCGGCCTCCTTCAACGACGCCTCGATCGACCAGTACGACCGGGGCGCGAAGTACGGCGAACCGCTCTGCACCACGACCCGCCCGCCGTCGGCGAGCACCGCCCCGACCAGCGTGTAGAACTCGACTGTGTAGAGCTTCGCGGTCGCCGTCTCGTTCGGATCGGGAAGATCCACCACTACCGCGTCGAACCGGTACGGGGCGTCCCGCAGCCAGGTGAAGGCGTCGGCGTGCACGACCCGTACCCGGGGATCGGTGAACGCGTCGCCGTTGAGCTCACGCAGCTGCGGCTTGCTGCGGGCCAACTCGACCACCGCCGGGTCCAGGTCCACCACAGTCACCCGGCGTACGTCGGGGTATCGCAGCGCCTCCCGTACCGCCAGGCCGTCCCCGGCACCGAGGACCAGCACCTCGCCCCGGCTTCCGTTGAGCGCCGGATGCACGAGGGACTCGTGGTACCGGTACTCGTCGATCGAGCTGAACTGGAGGTCCCCGTTGAGGAACATCCGCAGGTCGGTGACGTTCCGCCCGGGTTCGGCGACCGACCGGGTCAGCACGATCTCCTGGTATCTGCTTCGTTCGGCGTGCACCACCGGGTCGCGGTAGAGCTGCTGCCGGGCCGTCACCTCGAAGTCCTTCGCGGTGAACCAGGCGTACCCCAGGCAGAGGAAGACCACGACGGTGCCGGCGGAGAGGCCCACCAGGGCCCGGCGGCTCAGTTCCCGGCGGAACACCGTGAAGATCAGGGCAACCCCGGCCACCGCGTTCACCGCCCCGACCACCAGTGCCCCCTTGAGCTGACCGAACAGCGGCAGGAGGAGGAACGGGAAGGCCAGTCCGCCGAGCAGCGCCCCGACGTAGTCGGCGGCGAACAGGTCGGCGACAGCGCTCCCGGCTGCCTGTTGCCGGATCCGTTGCAGCAGCACCATCAGCAGCGGGATCTCCGCACCGATCAGCAGGCCGAGGACGAAGGCGGTGGCGACGAGCGCCGGACCGTACAGGTCGAGCCAGGCGAACGCGGCGTACAGGCCGAGCACGCTGAGACCACCGAGCAGGGCGAGGGCCAGCTCGATCGCGGCGAAGACGGCGGCGGCCCGGTTCTGGAAGGGCTTGGCCGCCAACGCCCCGACGCCCATCGCGAAGACCATCACCCCGAGGACGATCGACGCCTGGCCGACGGTGTCCCCGACCAGGTAGCTGCCGAGGGCGACGAGGGCCAGCTCGTACACCAGACCGCAGGCCGCGCAGACGAAGACGGCGAGCAGCACCGCCGAGCGGGCCAGCCGCCAGTAGGGCCGCGGTGGCGTCGACTCCTCGACCACCTGCGGTGCGTCCGACGCAGTCATCGACGCCCCGGCGGCGGAAGGTACGGCCCCTGGCCGGGCGGCGGCACCTGCCCGGGCGGACCCGACGGCCGGTATCCCGGCGGAGGCGTCTGTCTCGGCGGGCGTTGCCGGTGTCGCTGCACCAGGCCGACCACTATCAGGACGACCGCCACCAGCAGCAGGCCCGCCACCGTCAGCAGCTGCCCCCACCGGTCCCGCCACAGGTCGTTACCCGCCCCCGCCAGCGGCGGCACCTGCTCGGCGGGGACCGGGGAGGTGGTGGCCAACGGCTCGACCAGGCCGGTCTCGGCGACCAGCAGCGGCAGCATCGTCGCCGCCCGGGTAACCGCCCAGCCGGGGTCGTCGACGAAGACGTCAGGGCTCAGCCCGAACCGGGTCAGTCCGGCCCGCAGTGACGACACCCGAAGGTCGTCGAGGGTCGGTGAGGCGAGGACCCGTACGCTCGCCGAGTCGGAACGCTCGCTGCTGGACGGGGTGTAGTCGACGGCGGCCTCGACCACCACCCAGCGCGGGCAGTCGCCACCCTCGTCGGCGGCCCGACCCTCGCCCAGGTTGGAGCCGACGCTGACGGTACGGCTCCCGTCGACGAGCTTCCAGCCGTAGCAGATCCCGTGCTGCTCGGCGGCCCGAGCCAGGATCGGTACGGTGGCCGAGCTCTCGACGTCGGCCGGTGGCGGCACGACTGTCGAACCGTCGTCCCGGTTGATCATGCCCAGTACGCAGCAGCCCACCACCACCCCGGCCAGGACGGTCCACAGGACTACCGCCTGCGTCGCCGTCTGCTTACCCCCGGAGGACGGCTGCGGCGAGGTCCACGCACCCGGCTGCCGGGGCTGACCACCCGCCTGCCGGGGCTGACGCCCCCCGTGCCGGGGCCGACCACCCGAGGGGTGGGGCCGCTTCGCCGCCATCAGATGATCGCGGCTGCGACGATCGCACCGACGGCGAGGTGCACTGTCGCCGAGACCCAGACCGCAGGGTGCGGCTCCGGGTCGACCAGGATCGCTCCGAGCTTGCCCGGGGTCGCCGCGTCCAGCAACAGGAACGACACCGACATGATGACCAGACCGAGGAGGCCGTACGCGCTGGCACCGATGATGCCGAGCGCGAAGTCGTGCGAGCTGGCCACGATCGCGGCGACCACGATCGTCCCGACCCCGAGCAGGTTCGAGGCGAGCAGGACGGCGGCGTTGCGGTTGCGGTGGGTCCAGATCAGCTCGTTGAGTCGGCCGGGGGTGGCCACGTCGACGAGCACGTAGCCGATGGCCATCAGCACCGTACCGACCGCGCCGTAGGCCAGCACGACCAGCAGGTCGTTGAGGAGGTTCTGCACAGGGGGCTCCAGGGTGAGGGTGTCGTGGGTCTTGCCGAGCTCACTTGCCGCTGCCGGGGCCGCCGCCCCGTACGGTGCTGCCGCTGGTGCCGCCCCAACCCCAGCCCCCACCCACCGTCGAGTGGTAGCGCGGGTAGGCGGTCCTCATCCGCTCCAGCAGGATCACCGAACCGGCGGCGATCGGCAGGATCACCACCGAGTCGTTGTCGTAGCGCAGGTAGACCCCGCTGCCGTCGACGTACTGGTCGGCCGGACGCCAGGCGTCGGTGACCTCCTTGGCGACCTGACTGGGCGGCCGGTTCGAGGTGTACGCCAGCGCGTCCCGACCGATGTCCCGGCTCGCCGCCCTCGCGTACCGGTCCTCGACGAACCCGCGTGCCGAGAAGTTGCCGAAGAACAGGGAGAACCCGGCGACCAGCGCGCCGACCATGGCGACGGCCACCCCCATCACGAACCAACGCCGGTACGTCATCGCAGTGCCACCACCGTCTCGGTCAGGACCAACTCACCGGTCTGCGGGTACGCGTGCCAGGTGCGCCACCCGACCGCCCCGTCCGTCGGTTCGGGGCGTACTGCCAACGCGGTCACCGCGTCGAGGTCGGACCCGAAGACCCCCACCAGGGCGTACGGGTCACCGGCGAGCGTGTCGCGCAGTTCGGTCACCCGCGCGGTGAAGGCGTCCGGGTCGAGCCGGAGCACCGACGCGGTGAACCGGTGCCCGGCCGCCTCGTCGTACGCCACCGGCGGCAGCTGCGACCGTCCGGGCAGACAGGCCACCGTCTCGCTCAGCTCGCCCCCGGCACTGCGCATGATGACCTGGTGGGAGGCGCCGAGTAGCCGCAACCGCAGCTCGACCGGGCCGGGCAGGGTCAGGTCGAGCACGTGCAGGGCGGGTCGCTCGGGGTCACCGACGGCGAGGCTGAGGTCGGCTGCCCGGGTGTCCACGTAGGGCGTGTCGAGGGTGACCAGCACGCCTCAGCCCACCTTCCCGGGATCCCCCTGCGGGTAGATCATGACCTCGCCCCGGTGCAGCAGCTCGCCCTGGGCCGCCTCCCAGGCGGCGCCGTACGCCTCGAAGGAGAGCCGCGCCGGGCCGGGTCCCCGGTAGTCGTGGTAGCGCATGGTGCCGTTCGGGTCCAGGCCGGTGCTCCCGACAGCGGTGAACCGGGCCTGGCCGGTCTCCTCCCACGTGTACCGGACGCCACCGAAGTCGATCGTCGGCGCACCCGGGGTGATCCCCTCGGCCGGTACCGCCGCCCAGAGCACCAGCTCCAGGTCGGGGTCCTCCTCGACCGAGATCCACCGCTTGACGCCCTGGGCGTCGTCGAGCAGGTGCTCGGCCCAGCTCCAGCTGCCCTCGACGAGGTGGATCGAGCCTCGGACGGAGTACGAGACGCCTCGCACCTCGACGACGTCCCCGGGGCGGAGCCTGCGCGGGTCGCCGCGCAGCGCGTCGGAGTCGCGGTCGCGGAACGGGTCGGCCCCCGCCCACTGTGCAGACTTCTGCTTCTGCTTGGACTTCTGCAGCGCGACGACCGCGACGACCACACCGGCCACTGCGACAAGGCATCCCGCCGCCGTCAGCAAATACGCTACGGAACCGTTCATTTGCGACCACCTCCCCAGGTGCACCGGCGGTGACGGTAACAACCCGGCGCCAGCAGGAGAAACACCCAGGTTCCGAGTAATCACTCAGGTACGCGGTGTCGCCTCGCCCGGCCCCTCGGGCGGCCCGTGCGGCGGTGCGGGGAGGTGCAGTGTGGGGTCGGGGCAGATCCGGTACCCCGACGGTACGACCGGGCCGGGGCCGGGCCGGAGGTGGTGCGGAAAGCCGGAGCCGGGGTGGTACGGGAGGCCGGAGCCGGGGAACGGGTACCCGGGCCGGACCGGATGGGCGACCGGGGGTGCGGGGGTCCGGGTGGTACCGAAGAACCGCCCCGCCGGGGGCACCGTCAGGAGCAGGACGACGGCCACGGTCAGGACGGCCACGAGCAGGAGGACCAGGGCGAGGAGCGGGCCGAGGACCGCACCCAACGGATCCGGACTGCTGTAGAGGACCTCCGCGAACCTCGACTCCGCCCACACCTGGTCGTCGACCGACGGGTCCCCCGCCACGCCCTCGGGCGACTCCTCCCAGGGCTCGCCGAAGCCGAACAGGAAACCGACGAAGAAGAGCGTCAGGACGGCTCCGCCGAGCAGCGGCCCGCAGTAGAGCAGCGCCTGGAATCCGGCGGCGACCAGGAACAGGGTCCGGGCGAGGGGTTTGCCCCGGCGTACCCCCGGGGCGGTGCCCGCGATCCAGGCGGCCAGGATCAGCCCGAACGCGCCGGGCAGGACGGTCCCGACGACGTTCCAGGTCCGCTCGCCGCGTACCTCGTCGGGGTCGGCCTCCGGGACCAGCCGCACCGTCTGGTCGATCTTGGTGTTCCAGTCGACCGCGTGCCAGATCATCAGGCCGACCAGGACGACCAGGAGCCCGGCCGCGACCAGTTGCAGCCAGGACGCGACGGTCACCGACAGGGGTCGGGGTGGTCGCGGGGGCGGGGCCGACGGGTCCGGTCCCGCCTCACCGTCCTCAACGGAATCGATCACGGCCATGACGGTACGGCCGGACCTCCGGCACCGGCAGGTCCGATCAGCCGGACCTGCCGACGGGTCCGGCCGGGGCGGCCCCCGGTGACCGGCTCAGCCTGCGACGGGCTCCCGGCGGTAGCTGGCGATCTCGATCAGGTTGTCGTCCGGGTCTCGGACGTAGAGGCTGGTCATCGGCCCCATCGCCCCGGTACGACGGATCGGTCCGGCCTCGACGGCGATACCCGCACCGCGCAGGTGTTCCTGCACCTCGGTCAGGGGTGTGTCGGTGACCAGACACAGGTCCCCGCTCCCCGGGGTCGGTCGGCCCGCCTTCGGGTCCGGCTCGTGCCCCGACGCGTACACGTTGATCTTCTGTCCGCCGAAGGCGAGCGCCCGGCGCCCCTCGTCGAACGCCTCCGCCCGCATGCCCAGCCCACGGGTGTAGAAGTCGACAGTCCGGTCGAGATCCGCCACTGTGAGCACCAGGTGATCGATCCGCTGGATTCGCATGCATACATGCGTATCGCACTTCGTCCCGTCGGGGGCGACAAATCCGGATTGCGCGGTGTCGCCGCCCCCGTCCGGTCCGACGGAGGCGGCGACACCCGAGGTACGCCCTGCGGTCAGCCCGCGACGACCGACAGGCCGTCCTTGTCGTCGGCGAGATCGACGCCGACAGTGTTCCCGTCCCGGATCTCGCCGGCCAGCAGAGCCCTGGCGAGCTGGTCACCGATCGCCGACTGGACCAGCCGACGCAGCGGACGGGCCCCGTAGATCGGGTCGAACCCGTGCTCGGCGAGCCAGGTCCGGGCCGCGTCGGTGACCTCCAGCTCCAACCGGCGGTCCGCGAGGCGGCTGCGCAGCCGGTCGAGCTGGATGTCGACGATGGCCCGCAGCTCCTCGCCCTGGAGGGTGGCGAAGACCACGATGTCGTCGAGACGGTTCAGGAACTCCGGCTTGAAGTGCGACCGGACCACCGCGAGGACCCCCTCCCGGCGCTGCTCCTCGGCGAGGGTCAGGTCGCTGATCACCGAGGACCCGAGGTTGGAGGTGAGGATCAGGATCGCGTTGCGGAAGTCGACGGTCCGCCCCTGGCCGTCGGTGAGTCGACCGTCGTCGAGCACCTGCAACAGCAGGTCGAAGACGTCCGGGTGGGCCTTCTCCACCTCGTCGAGCAGGATCACCGAGTACGGACGGCGGCGGACCGCCTCGGTGAGCTGTCCACCCTCCTCGTACCCGACGTAACCGGGCGGGGCACCGACCAGCCGGGCGACGGAGTGCTTCTCGCCGTACTCGCTCATGTCGATGCGGACCATGGCCCGTTCGTCGTCGAAGAGGAACCCGGCGAGGGCCTTCGCCAGCTCGGTCTTCCCGACCCCGGTCGGGCCGAGGAAGAGGAAGCTGCCGGTCGGGCGGTCCGGGTCGGCGATCCCGGCCCGAGCCCGACGGACCGCGTCGGAGACGGCACCGACCGCCTCGGCCTGACCGACCACCCGTTCCCGCAGGGACTCCTCCATCCGCAGCAGCTTGGCGGTCTCGCCCTCCAGGAGCCGACCGGCGGGGATACCGGTCCAGGAGGCGACCACAGCGGCGATGTCGTCCGCCCCCACCTCCTCCTTGAGCATGGCACCGTCGGCCTGGAGCCGGGCCAGCTCCTCCTCGGCGGTGGCGAGTTCGGCCTTGAGCGCCGGGATCCGGCCGTACCGCAGCTCGGCGGCGCGCTCCAACTCGCCGTCACGCTCGGCCCGCTCGGCCTCGCCGCCGAGCCGTTCCAGCTCCTCCTTGGCGGTGGAGAGCTTGGTGATGTGCCCCTTCTCCAGCTGCCACCTGTCGGAGAGGGCGGTGAGCTGCTCGCGCTTGTCGGCCAATTCCTTGCGGAGCCGTTCCAGCCGCTCGGCGGAGGCGGCGTCCGGCTCCTTCGCCAACGCCATCTCCTCGATCTCCAGTCGGCGGACCGCCCGCTCGATCTCGTCCACCTCCACCGGCCGGGAGTCGATCTCCATCCGGAGCCGGGAGGCGGACTCGTCGACCAGGTCGATCGCCTTGTCCGGCAGGAACCGGTCGGTGATGTACCTGTCGGAGAGTCCGGCGGCGGCGACCAGGGCGGCGTCGGTGATCCGTACGCCGTGGTGCACCTCGTACCGCTCCTTGAGGCCGCGCAGGATGCCGATGGTGTCCTCGATCGTCGGCTCGCCGACGAGCACCGGTTGGAAGCGTCGCTCCAGGGCCGGGTCCTTCTCGATGTGCTCGCGGTACTCGTCGAGGGTGGTCGCACCGACCATCCGCAGCTCACCCCGGGCCAGCATCGGCTTGAGCATGTTCCCGGCGTCCATCGAGCCCTCGCCCTTGCCCGCGCCGACCACGGTGTGCAGCTCGTCGAGGAAGGTGATGACCTGGCCGTTCGAGCCCTTGATCTCTTCCAGGACGGACTTGAGCCGCTCCTCGAACTGCCCCCGGTACTGCGCGCCGGCCACCATCGCCCCGAGGTCGAGCGAGACCAGCTTCTTGTCCCGCAGCGACTCGGGGACGTCCCCGGCGACGATCCGCTGGGCCAGCCCCTCGACGATCGCGGTCTTGCCGACCCCGGGCTCGCCGATCAGGACCGGGTTGTTCTTGGTACGCCGCGACAACACCTGGATGACCCGGCGGATCTCGGAGTCCCGGCCGATCACCGGGTCGATCTTGCCGTCCCGGGCGCTGGCGGTCAGGTCCACCCCGTACTTGGTCAGGGCCTGGTAGTTCTGCTCCGGGTCGGCGCTGGTCACCCGCCGGTCGCCACCCCTGACGGTCGGGAAGGCGGCCACCAGGTTCTCCTCGGTGGCCCCGGCCTTCTTCAGCGCCACCGAGACCGCGCCACCGACCCGGGCCAGGCCGGCGAGCAGGTGCTCGGTGGAGGTGTACTCGTCGCCGAGGGGCCTGGCGATCTGCTCGGCGGCGCCGATGGCGTTGACGAACTCGCGGGCCAGGGTGGGCTCGGCGATGCTCGACCCGCGCGCGGCGGGCAGGGCGTCGACCGCCCGCTGGGTGACCCGGCGCAGCTCGGCGGGGTCGGCCCCGACGGCGCGCAGCAGGCCGGCGGCGGTGGACCCCTCGGTGTCCAGCAGGGAGGCGAGCAGGTGCCAGGACTCCACGGTGGCGTGTCCGCGCTGGTTGGCCAGGGCGACGGCACCGGTGATGCTCTCGCGGCTCTTGGTGGTGAGACGTTCCGTGTTCATGAGGCTCCCCCGGATCGGCGTGTCCGACGACTAGGACGACACGAGAGTTGAGCGTATTCCACTCAACTCTAACCGGTGACCCAGGTAACGTCCGCCTCGACCTGACCGCCCTCGACCCGCCACCGCCGAAGACCGACCAGATATCGGCGTACGTCGTGGTACGGGAGTAGCGTGGGCTGGTGCGCGTACGTGTCGAACAGACCGCCCTGCCGGGCATCGGCGTCCGTCACGAGATGACGACCGAGTCGGGCCGGCGGCTCGGAGTGGTCTCCCACCGCAACGGTCGCCGGGACCTGGTCCTGTACGACCCCGACGACCCGGACTCCTGCCAGGCCGACGTCCCCCTCACCGACGACGAGGCCGAGGCGCTGGCCGACATCCTCGGCGCGTCCCTGATGCTCGGGCAGCTCTCCGGACTGCGGGAGCAGGCCGCCGGGCTGCTCACCGAACAGATCGCGATCCCGGCCGGCTCGGCGTACGTCAACCGTCGACTCGGCGACACCCGGACGCGCACCCGGACCAGCGCCTCGATCGTCGCGGTGCTGCGTCACGGTGAGGTCATCGCCTCACCCGACCCCACCTTCCGTTTCGCCGCCGGTGACGTGGTGGTCGTGGTCGGCACCCGTCAGGGCCTCGACGGGGTCACCGCGATCTTCGCCGACGACGATCCGGACGGCTGAGAGATGCCCGAGGACACCTCCATCCTCATCGAGTTGGGCGCGCTCCTGTTCGGGCTGGGGCTGCTCGGTCGACTCAGCCGCCGGATCGGGCTCTCCCCCATCCCGCTCTACCTCCTCGCCGGGCTGGCCTTCGGGCACGGGGGTCTCCTGCCGCTGGCCGCCAGCGAGGAGTTCATCGCCGTCGGCTCCGAGATCGGCGTGATCCTCCTGCTGGTCATGCTCGGACTGGAGTACTCGGCCGGTGAGCTGGTCGGCAACCTGCGCGCGGCAGCCCCGGCGGGCCTGATCGACGCGGTCCTCAACGCACTGCCCGGGGCCGCCTTCGCCCTCCTGCTCGGCTGGGGATGGCTGGCCGCCGTGGTGCTGGCCGGGATCACCTGGGTCTCCTCCTCTGGCGTGATCGCCAAGGTCCTCGGCGACCTCGGCCGGGTCGGGAACCGGGAGACACCTGTCGTCCTCTCGATCCTGGTCATCGAGGACCTCGCGATGGCCCTCTACCTGCCACTGCTCACGGCGCTGCTGGCCGGTGTGGGGCTGGTCCGGGGCGGGATCGCGCTCGGCGTGGCGATGCTCACGGTGGGGCTGGTGCTGGTGGTGGCGCTCAGGTTCGGCAACCTGATCTCCTCCGCCCTGTCGGCAGGGGACCCGGAGGCCCTCCTGCTCGGCGTACTCGGATCGACCCTGCTGGTCGCGGGGATCGCGGCGAAGTTGCAGGTGTCGGCCGCAGTCGGGGCGTTCCTGGTCGGCATCGCCCTCTCCGGGCCGGTCGCCCACCACGCCACCGAACTGCTCTCGCCCCTGCGGGACCTGTTCGCTGCTGTCTTCTTCGTCTTCTTCGGGTTGGTCACCGACCCTCGGGACATGCCGCCGGTGCTGGTGCCCGCCCTGGTGTTGGCGGTGGTCACAGTGGGGACCAAGCTGCTCACCGGATACCTGGCGGCCCGCCGGGTCGGCGTCGGCGAACCCGGTCGGTGGCGGGCCGGACTGGCGTTGGCCCCCCGGGGCGAGTTCGCCATCGTCATCGCCGGACTCGCGGTGTCCGCCGGGACCGTGGAGCCGAGGTTGGCAGCGCTGGCCACCGCGTACGTGTTGATCACGGTGGTCACCGGCCCGATGCTGGCCCGCCTGCCCGACACCGCCTGGTTCAAGCAGTGGCTACGGGGGCGAGCCGACAACCGGATACGCCAACCGCTGCCCACCCCGGACTGACCTTGATCACTGCCTGCGCCGGGTCGGCCGTACGGCCCGAACCGGTGACCCGACCGTCACCCGATTCTTCCCGCCCGGAGACTTCCGCAGGTCACCGCTGTCGCGCTACCGTTCGGCCCGAGCATCGAGGATCTGCGGAACGGCCGGTACCGCCGCGGGCGGGGACGCGGGGAAGGTTGTCCGGTTGAGCGTGCAGGGATCGACCTTCCACGGGTTCGCCAATCCTGTCGACCCCTCCCCGGCGGAGCTGCGGGCCTGGGCGTACCGGCCGGACTCGGTGCAGTTGACCACGATGCCCCAGGACTGGGACCTCCTGGTCGCCGGGGACCGACTGATCACGACCCTCTTCGACCTGGCCATGGATCCGGCCTGCCCGGCCCGCCGGTTCGCCCTGCACTGCCTCTACATCTACGCCGGCGACGGTATCCGGACCAACTTCCGCGCCCAGCCACGACGTCGCCTCCGCAAGCTCCTCGAACAGGCCGAACGGACCGGTGACGAACTCATGCTGACCTGGGCGTACAACGCCCGGACCCTGATGGCCCAGCCGGGCCTGTTCGTCTACCGGGACTGGTGCGAGGGCGGCCTGGTCCGGGAGAACCGCCGCCTCGGCTGACCCGTCGCCGACCTACTGCTCGGCTCGGCCTGCCGGTCGGGCCCGTTCGTCGCTGCGGCCCGCCGGTGCCCGGTTGCCCGTCGGGGCCCTGTCGATCGGGGACCTGTTCACCTGTCGTCCCCGGTCGCCGGGGGCGTCACCCCGGGAACCGGTTGCCGTCCGGCCCGGATCCGAGCCGACGGCCTTTCCGACCGGAGCAGGTGCGGCGGACCCGCCCGCCGTGGCAGCCCGGTCGGATCCGGTGGGCCGGTCGGTGGCTGAGGGCCGGTCGGACGCCGTGGGCCGGTCGGACGCCATGGGTCGGTCGGACGCCGTGGGCCGGTCGGACGCCATGGGTCGGTCGGACGCCATGGGTCGGTCGGCTGCTCGGGCCGGTTCGGGTCGGGGCCGCCGGGTGGCGAAGCGGTCGTCGCTGATCCGGTCGAACTTCTGCCGGATCGTCTCGGCGACCTGGTCGAGCCGCTCCTCGGCCTCCTGCGCCACCCGCTTGGCAGACTTGACCACGGTTCCCCCTCGCCGAGCGATTAGCCCGAATTTATGCCATTAAGCCCGATAACGAGGGTAAACGGAACGGCCCGGTCCGCGCCGGAGAATCGGCGGACCGGGCCGGCGTACGACCGACGGGGTGGCGAGGTCAGCGCTCCGGCTGCCGTCGGGGCCGCCACACCACGAGCGCGGTCGAGGTCTGCGTGGTCTGGACCAGGTCACGCCCGGGGAAGCGGGCCAACGTCTCCAGCTCCGCCACCCGGCGGTACGCCGCGTCCAACTCCGCCTCCAGCCGGGCCGCCCGCTGCTGCGCCTGGTCCAGGAGCTGCTCCAGGCCGATGATCCGCTTGATCCCGGCGAGGTTCACCCCGTCGTCCTGGCTGAGGCGCTGCACCTCACGCAGCAGCACCACGTCCCGGACGCTGTACCGCCGACCGCCACCGGCGGCCCGGCCCGGCTGCACCAGCCCCAACCTGTCGTACTGGCGCAGGGTCTGGGGATGCATCCCGGCCATCCGCGCCGCGACCGAGATCATCAGTACCTTGGCGTCGTAGGCAGGATCGTCCGAACCGGCGTACTCGTTCGACGTCACCGCGCTCACCTCCGCGTGCACCAAACACCATGGCTCATCCGTTGCGACGTACCCGGACGTCGAGATGTTCCCGGGCAGCCGAAGGGGTCTGCTCGTCGAACGTCTGCAACGCCTCCCTTGCGGTGTCGGAGACCGTCGCCGGCACCACCACGTCCAGGGTCACCAGCAGGTCACCGGCGGGTCCGTCCCGACGGGTCACCCCCTTGCCCCGGGCCCGCAGGACCCGTCCGCTCGGGGTACCCGGCGGAACCCGCAGGGTCACCGCCCCGTCCAGGGTCGGCACCCGCAGATCCGTACCGAGGACCGCCTCGGCGAACGTGACCGGCACGGTCAGGGTCAGGTCGTCCCCACTGCGGCCGAACAGGTCGTCCGGGCGGACCTTCACGTGCACGAAGAGGTCCCCGGGCGAACCGCCCCGCTCCCCGGGCTCACCCCGACCGGTCAACCGGATCCGCTGGCCGTCGGCGACCCCGGCGGGGAACCGGACGTTCAGGGTCCTGGTCTTCGTCACCCCGCCGGTGCCCCGGCACTCCGGGCACTTCTCGTCGACCACGGTGCCGACGCCCTGACAGTTGCGGCACGGCTCGGAGAAGGCGAACGCCCCCTGGTTCCGGGTGGTCACCCCGGCACCGTGGCAGACCTGACAGGGCCGTGGCTGGGTACCGGGCTTTGCTCCGTCGCCACCACAGGTGTCACAGACCCCCGGGGCGCGTAGGGACAGCGGGAGCGTCACCCCGCGTACGGCGTCGGTGAAGTCCAACGCCACCTCGGCCTCGACGTCGCGCCCCCGGGTCGGACCGGCCGCCCGACCCGTTCCACCACCGGCACCGCCGGAGAAGATCGAACTGAACAGGTCGGAGAAGTTCCCTCCCCCGAAACGCCTGTCACCGGCACCGGCGCCGCCGGCCGCCTGACCGAACAGGTCGGAGACGTCGAACGGTGCACCGCCCTGACCGGTCCGGGCACCACGCCGGAACGCGCCGGAGCCGAACAACGAGCGCATCTCGTCGTACTCCCGGCGGCGGGTGGGGTCGGAGAGCACGTTGTACGCCTCGGACGCGGCCTTGAACCGTTCCTCGGCCCTCGGGTCGCCCGGGTTGTGGTCCGGGTGCGACTCGCGGGCCAGTTTCCGGTACGCCTTCTTGATCTCATCCGAGGAGGCGGACTTGTCCACACCGAGTACGGCGTAGAAGTCCTTCTCGATCCAGTCCTTGGAACTCAACCGTCCACCCCCTGCCAGACGTGACCCGGCCGTCCCGCCCGTCTGTCGACGGACGGGACGACCCAGCCACGGATTCGTACTATTCCGGGTCGGCGACAGCGACCATCGCCGGTCGCAGCAGCCGCTCGCCGAGCAGGTAGCCCCGGCGCATGACCTGGACGCAGGTCGGTTCGGTGACGTCGGCGGAGGTCTGGTGCGCGACCGCCTCGTGTCGGGTCGGGTCGAACGCGTCGCCCTGCTCACCGAAGGGCGTGAGCCCGAACTTGCCCACGGCCGTGGTGAGCTGTTCGGCGACGGTGCCGAACGGACCGACCAGGTCGCCGTGTTCGCGAGCCCGGTCCAGGTCGTCGAGGATCGGCAGGAGCGCGGCCAGCACGGAGCCGGTCGCCTGTTCCTGGACCACCGAACGGTCCCGGTCCACCCGCTTGCGGTAGTTGGCGTACTCCGCCGTCACCCGTTGCAGGTCACGGGTCCGCTCGTCCAGGTCGGTGCGGAGCGCCTCCAGTTCCGCGCCGAGCGGGGCGGCGGACTCCGTCGACTCGGCCGGCTTGACGCTCTCCACCGGCTCGGCCGGAGCGTCCACCACCGCCGGACCGGCGGGGGCCACCTCGACCTCGATCTCGTCGACGACGACCTCGGCCTCCTCGACGAGACCCTCGGCCGGGGCCTCGGCGGCCGCGTCGGCCGCCACCGGCTCCACCGTCTCGCTGATCTTGCGATTGTTCCGGACGACGACCCGCGGCTGATCTTCGGCGGCGTGCTTGCCAGGCGCGGAGCCACCCGACCCCGAACCGGTCTGCTCCGGGTCGGCGGCTCGTGGCTTCTCCGTCATGGGGTCACCTCGATCCTTGTGCGATGAGTTCGGGTCGGGGACGGCCTGTCACTTCTTGTCCTCGTCCACGATCTCGGCGTCGACGACGTCGTCCGGGCCACCGGCGGGCTTGGTGCCACCGGCCGCACCGGCCGGACCACCAGCACCGGCCGGACCACCGGCACCGGCGGGACCGGCCCCGGGGTCGCCCGCACCCGCACCGGGCTGCTCGCCCTGCTCGGACTGCTGGGCGTAGAGCAGCGAACCGGCCTGCTGCGAGACCTGCGCCAGCCGCTCGTGCGCCGACTTGATCTTCTCGATGTCGGTGCCACCGAGGGCGCCACGCAGCTCACCGAGGGCCTCGTTGAGCTGGTCGCGGTTCTCCGAGGGGAGCTTGTCGCCGCTCTCGGCGAGGAACTTCTCGGTCTGCCACTGGAGCGCCTCGGCCACGTTGCGGGTCTCGGCCTCCTCGCGGCGACGCTTGTCCTCCTCCGCGTGCTCCTCGGCGTCCCGACGCATCCGCTCGATGTCGTCCTTCGGCAGCGAGGAGCCGCCGGTGATCATCATCTTCTGTTCCTTGCCGGTGCCCAGGTCCTTGGCGTGCACGTTGACGATGCCGTTGGCGTCGATGTCGAAGGTGACCTCGATCTGCGGCACGCCACGCGGCGCGGGCGGGAGACCGGTCAGCTCGAAGGTGCCGAGCTTCTTGTTGTACGCCGCGATGTCCCGCTCACCCTGGAAGACCTGGATCAGCACCGAGGGCTGGTTGTCGTCGGCGGTGCTGAACACCTCGGAGCGCTTGGTGGGGATCGTGGTGTTGCGCTCGATCAGCTTGGTGAAGATGCCGCCCTTGGTCTCGATGCCCAGGCTCAGCGGGGTCACGTCGAGCAGCAGGACGTCCTTGACCTCACCCTTGAGGACACCGGCCTGCAGGGCGGCACCGACGGCGACGACCTCGTCCGGGTTGACGCCCTTGTTGGGCTCCTTGCCGGTGAGCTGCTTGACCAGGTCGGTCACGGCGGGCATCCGGGTCGAGCCACCGACCAGGATGACGTGGTCGACGCTGGCCAGCTTGATCCCGGCGTCCTTGATCGCCTGCTCGAACGGACCCTTGCAGCGGTCCAGCAGGTCCTGCGTCATCCGCTGGAACTCGGCCCGACTGAGCGTCACGTCCAGGTGCAGCGGACCGGCCGAACCGGCGGTGATGTACGGCAGGTTGATGTTGGTGGTGGTGGCCGCAGACAGCTCGATCTTGGCCTTCTCGGCGGCCTCACGCAGCCGCTGGAGGGCCATCTTGTCCTGACCGAGGTCGATCCCGTGCTCACCCCGGAAGGTCTTGACCAGGTGGTCGATGACCCGCTGGTCCCAGTCGTCACCACCGAGGTTGTTGTCACCGCTGGTCGACTTGACCTCGATGACCCCCTCGGCCAGCTCCAGCAGGGACACGTCGAACGTGCCACCACCAAGGTCGAAGACCAGGACGGTCTGCTCCTTGGAGCCCTTGTCCAGCCCGTACGCCAGGGCGGCGGCGGTCGGCTCGTTGACGATCCGCAGCACGTTGAAGCCGGCGATCTCGCCGGCCTCCTTGGTGGCCTGACGCTGACCGTCGTTGAAGTAGGCGGGGACGGTGATCACCGCGTCGGTGATCTGCTCGCCCAGGTACGCCTCGGCGTCCCGCTTGAGCTTCATCAGCGTCCGGGCCGAGATCTCCTGCGGGGTGTACTTCTTGTCGTCGATGTCGACGGCCCAGTTGGTGCCGATCTCCCGCTTGACCGACCGGATGGTCCGGTCCGGGTTCGTCACCGCCTGGCGCTTGGCGACCTCACCGACGAGAACCTCACCGTTGCGGGCGAACGCGACGATCGACGGGGTCGTCCGCGAGCCCTCTGCGTTGGCGATGACCGTGGGCTCACCGCCCTCGAGAACGCTGACGCAGGAGTTCGTCGTGCCGAGGTCGATACCGACCGCACGTGCCATCTTCGCTTCCTCGCTTCTACCGTTGGGGCTGGCGGGGGCCCCGATCGGAGCGGACCCACCACAAGTTGAGTGACTGTGACTCAATAGTGCCACGCCACCGCCGAACGTCAAATCGGACTTGAGCGGACCCGACGCAACTTCACGTTCGGGCACCCTGCTGTTGTCTTCCGTTGCGTCGGTCGGGCACGCTTTAGCGGTGATCCCGCATGGCGAGTCCGCCACCCCTACCGGCGTGCCCACCGTCGCGGCCGACGCAGGGCGACCGGGCGACGGTCCGGACCGGTCGGATCACCCACAGGACCCACCCGCACCCACCCCCGCCCCCTCGGACCCGGCGCGGAGTGAGACGGATCACGCTCCGACCCCGGAGCCCACCGACGGCGACGGGCTACCCCAGGCACTCGCCGGACTCCGTTGCGTGCTCGACGGTGCCCGGTTCCCCCTGGAACTGCCCTCGGCGAGCCCGGCCCGGCGCACCGCGACCGCCCTGGTCAACCAGCTCGACGACTACCTCCTACCCCGGTTGGCCCAGCTCGACGCCCCGTTGCTGGTGGTCGTCGGCGGCTCCACCGGAGCGGGCAAGTCCACACTGGTAAACAGCCTGGTGCAGGCCCGGGTCAGCGCTGCCGGGGTGCTGCGGCCCACCACCCGGTCCCCGGTGCTGGTCTGCAACCCGGCCGACTCGGCCTGGTTCCGTCAGGGCGACCTCCTGCCCGGCCTGACCCGTACCAACGAGCCCAGCGAGGATCCGGGGACCCTGCAACTGGTCAACGCCCCGGCCCTCCCCCCGGGGTTGGCCTTCCTCGACGCGCCGGACATCGACTCGGTGGTCGACGCCAACCGGACCCTGGCCGGTCAACTCCTCTCCGCCGCCGACCTCTGGCTCTTCGTCACCACCGCCGCCCGGTACGCCGACGCGGTCCCCTGGGAGCTGCTGCGGACCGCCCAGGCCCGGGGCACCGTGATCGTCATGGTGCTGGACCGGGTGCCGCCGGAGGCGATCGACGAGGTCGCCGCCCACCTGTCGGAGATGCTCGCCGAGCAGGACCTCGGGTCGGCGCCCCTGTTCGTCCTGCCGGAGACCCAGGTCGACGGGCAGGGCATGCTCCCGGACTGGGCCACCCTGCCGATGGCCACCTGGTTCAGTCGGCTGGCCGCCGACGCCGACGCCCGGACGGCGGTGATCCGACAGACGCTCGACGGCGCGTTGGCCGCCCTCCTGCCCACCCTCGAAGAACTCGCCGCCGCCGCCGACGAGCAGACCGCCGCCGCCGAGGCGCTGGACGAGCGGGTACGCGCGGCGTACCGCAGCGGGCACCGCACCGTCGAGCAGGGGCTCCGTGACGGTCGGCTGCTCCGGGGCGAGGTGTTGGCCCGTTGGCAGGAGTTCGTCGGGACCGGGGAGTTCTTCCGCAGTCTGGAGGCCCGAATCGGGCGGCTGCGGGACCGGCTCGTCGCCACTGTCACCCGCCGCCCGGCGCCCGCCGCCGAACTCCGGACCGCCATCGAGTCCCAACTGGTCACGCTGCTGCGCGGGGTGGCCGCCGAGGCGGCCGAGAACGCGTACACCGGGTGTCGGGCCCATCCCGCCGGGGCGGAACTCTTCCCCGCCGAGCTGGCCCACCCCTCCGACGACCTGCCCGAACGCGCCGAACGTCTGGTCCGGGACTGGCAGCGGGGGGTCCTGGAGCTGGTCCGCGCCGAGGGCGGCGACAAACGGTTCGTGGCGCGGACCGCCGCGTACGCGGTGAACGCCACCGGGCTGGCCGTGATGATCGCGGTCTTCGCCTCGACGGCCTTCATCCCCACCGGCGCGGAGGTTGCCACCGGGGCCGGCACCACTGTCGCCGCCCAGGCCGTCCTCCAGGCGATCTTCGGCGACCAGGCGGTACGAACCCTGGCCGCCAAGGCTCGGGCCGACCTGCTCAAGCGGGTCCGTACCCTGCTCGACGAGGAGGCGGCGCGTTTCCTGACGCGCACCGAGCAGGCCCGCCCGGAGCCGGCCACCGCCGCCGAGCTACGCGGCGCGGCAGCCTGGGTGGAGGTCACCCGTCGGCACAGCGGACTGATCGAGGCGGCGCCGACCCCCACCGAGGGCACCGGCACGTGAACCGGACAGCCGCCGACGAGAACGGAAGGTAATTCCCTTGACGGGCATCGTGGGTCGGGTGCGGGACGCGCTCCGGGGTGACCAGCGGGTCGACGCCGACGAGTTGGTCGGCCGCCTGGACCGGATCCGGCACTTCCTCCAGGTGGTCGACGGTTACCTGCCGGACGCCCGACTCGTGTCCGCGCACACCCTCGTGGAACGGGCCGGAACCCGGTTGGCGCTCTCCCGCGACCACACGGTCGTCGCCCTGGCCGGGGCGACCGGGAGCGGAAAGTCCAGCCTGTTCAACGCCCTCGCCCGGATGGACCTTTCGCCGGTGGGGGTGCGCCGACCCACCACCGGGGTGGCGCACGCCTGCGTGTGGGGGCCGCTGGACGGGGCCAACCGGCTGCTCGACTGGGTGGGCGTACTGCCCCGGCACCGGTTCGTCAGGGAGAGCGCCCTCGACGGTGACGACGAGACCGCCCTGCACGGGCTGGTCCTGCTCGACCTGCCCGACTTCGACTCGGTGCAGCGGTCGCACCAACTGGAGGTGGACCGCCTCCTCGGCCTTGTCGACCTGGTGGTCTGGGTGGTCGACCCGCAGAAGTACGCCGACCGCGTGATCCACTCCGGGTACCTCAGCGAGTTCCACAGGCACCGGGACGTGACAGTGGTGGTGCTCAACCAGGCCGACCGGCTGCCCGGACACGAACTGCCCCGGGTCCTCGACGACCTGCGCCGCCTCCTCGACCGGGACGGTCTGGGCGGGGTGCCGCTGCTGCCCACCACCGCCATCGACCCGGACGGCATGGTCGAGTTGCGGGAGGTGTTGGAGCGTACCGTCGCCGAACGGCAGGCGGTGCTGCGTCGCCTCGCCGGTGACGCGGACACCGTGGTCGCCGGGCTCGACGAGCTGGTCGGCACGGCGACCGCACGGACCGGGCCGGACCCGGCGGCGACCCGCGCCCTGACCGGCGCGCTCGCCGGGGCGGCCGGGGTCCCGGCGGTGACCGAGGCGGTCCGGCAGGCGTACCGGCGACGGGCCGCGCTGGCCACGGGATGGCCGGTGGTGCGGGGCTGGCGACGGTTGCGACCGGACCCACTCAACCGGCTGCACCTGGCCGGGACGGACGGCACCGCCACGCTCGACGCACCGGCCGGGACCGACGACCGCAAGCTGCTCCCGGCGACCTCGGTGCCGGAGGCGACCGCCGCCCAACGGTCGGCGCTGGGGCTGGCGATCCGCACCGTCGCCGACCGGTCCGCCGAGGGGATGCCGGAGGGCTGGTCGACTGCGGTGACCGCAGCCGCCCGGTCCCGCCTGGCCGACCTGCCGGACGGACTGGACCGGGCGGTCGCCGGCACCGACCTGGGCGTCCCGGAGCGGCCGGTGTGGTGGCGGCTGATCGGCGGGGTGCAGTGGCTGGTCACCGTCGCCGCCGTCGCCGGGCTGGGCTGGCTGGTGCTCGGGTACGCGCTGCGGGTGCTCGGCCTGCCCCCGCCGGAGGGTCCACAGCTCGGTCAGGTGCCCCTGCCCACTGCGCTCCTGCTCGGGGGCCTCCTCGCCGGGCTGCTGTTGACGGCGGTCACCGGTCCGGTGGTGCGCTGGGCCGCCGAACGGGTCCGCCGACGCGCCGACCAGCGGCTCACCGCAGCCGTCGGGGAGGTCGGCGAGGAGTACGTGCTGACCCCGGTACGTGCCGTCCTCACCGCGTACGAGGAGGCGGGTACGGCGTTGCGGGCCGCCCGCCGGTGACCGGGCCGGTGACGTCGGGGCGGGGCGGGTTCGCAACTGGTGTCGCCGGGCCAGTGTGGGCGTAGGGTCTGGACATGGCCACGCCCAAGACCCCCTACGACGCGGTACTGCATGCCGCCCGCGACGTGACCAGGCTGGACTGCGCTCTCGACGCCGAGATGCTCGGCACCGCCCTGCTCGGCAGCGTGTACGCGATCGCCGAAACCGACCGGAACACCGCCGTCCGCGAGTTCGTGACCGGATTCCTGGCCGCCACCGCGCGCCGCCGGACCTCGGCGGCGACCACGATCCGCTCGGTCTTCGCCGCTCTCGTGCCGGATGCCGACGGCGCGGCCCGGGTCCGTCCCGGAGCCCAGGCCCCGACCTGGTCGGGGCAGCTCGGCCGGGTCCACCTCACCGGCACCTGGGCCTACGGCGACGTGTACGGCGACCAGACCTCCTACCTCGCGACCTTCGCGTACGACGAGGAGGGCGGTGGGCCGGAGCACGCCCTCGTCGCCCTCGTCGACCACAACATCGGCATCACCAAGGACGTCTTCATCGGCAACCCGGCCGAGCCGATCGTGGCCCAGGTCCGCACGCTCTGCGGGGCCGACGAGTTGACCTGGTTCCGGGAGGAGGACCCGGCCCGGATGCGGGACGAGGTGACCCGGCACCTGGCGATCACCGACGACCTGGGAAACCTGCCCGCCGAGGGGTCGCTCGCCACCGACCGGGCGTTGGTCGGGGCACGGCTGGCGCTGCTGCCCGGCCGGGCCACCGAGCCGCCCCCGACGGTGGAGCCGCCGACCGCCGACGAGCGCACCGAACTGGTCCGTCGGTTCCTCGGCGGGCCGGAGGCCGCCCGGTTCGGGCTGACCGACCTCGACGGCGACGAACTGGCCTCGCTGCACTTCTGTCTGAGTCTGGTTCTGGACCACGCGGCGGGCTTCCCGGACGCCGACCCGATGCGGTGGAGTCCGGCGATGGCCGGGCTGTTCCTGCTCGACTGGGTGCACCGACGGGCGGTCCTGGACATGGACGACGCGGCGATGCTTCCCCGGGTGCTGCGGGCGTGGGCCGGACACGCCGGACGACTTCGGGGCCTGCCGGAGTCGGCGCTCACCCAGACCGACACGGCGATCGAGGAGATGGTGCCGGAGTTCGCCAGGCTCTACTCGACGGGTGAGCGGCGGAGCCCGGCGACAGCTGCGGTGGCCCAGTTGATGGCCGACGGGGTCGACCCGGACGACCCGGCGGCGTTGGACGCCTGGATCGAGGCGAACCGGCACCGCCTCACCGACGAGGGCACCGGCTAGTCGATTCCGGCGGGCACGAGCTGGTCGATTCCGACGAGGGCACGGGCTGGTCGATTCCGGCGGGCACGAGCTGGTCGATTCTGACGAGGGCACGGGCTGGTCGATTCTGACGAGGGCACGGGCTGGTCGATTCCGGCGGGCATCGGGTCAACCGGTGCCCGCCGGTTCGGTCCCGGCGGGTTCGCTCGGTGCGGCGCTGTCGGCGTGGGTCGGTTCCACCAGTCTGGATGGTTCCGGCGCCGGTGCCGATCCGGTTGCTGTCGGTTCGACTGTGGGTGTCGCAGTGGCCGGCGACGTCGGCCCGGAGGAGGGCACCGGCCCGGGGGACGGGCTCGGCGACGGTGACGGCCTGGGTGTCCGTGTCGGTCGGGGGGCGGGTGTCCGCGTGGGGGGCG
>NZ_JBEPEQ010000041.1:0-44650 GCF_040300925.1 Micromonospora sp. NPDC000207 | reverse complement strand
AACGGGACGATCCACTCCGGGCGAGCTGCCGAGATCACCTGCACCCCAACATGATCCACCATGGACCGGTAGCCGAGTTACGAGACGTCCCTTAGCGGTCCAAAGCGGATCGACTTCTCACACACCGTGACGCGAAGGCTACTCCTGCGGGGTGAGGCGGACCCGGCGCAGAAGTTGGGCGTTGAGGGCGACCACGATCGTGGAGGCGGACATCAACACCGCCGCCAGCGCCGGGCTGAGGGTGATCCCGGCCCAGGCCAGGGCACCGGCTGCCAGCGGGAGGGCCACCACGTTGTAGCCGCCGGCCCAGGCCAGGTTCTGGAGCATCTTGCGGTACGACGCCTTTGACAGTCTGATCACCGCCCCCACCCCACGGGGGTCGGAGGAGGCCAGGACCACCCCGGCGGACTCGATGGCCACGTCGGTGCCCGCCCCGATGGCGATGCCCACGTCGGCGCGGGCCAGGGCGGGTGCGTCGTTGACGCCGTCGCCCACCATCGCCACCCGCAGTCCCCGACCCTGGAGGTCGGCCACCACCCGGTCCTTGTCGGCGGGGAGGACCTCGGCGTAGACCCTGTCGACACCGGGACGGAAGCCCAGTTCGGCGGCGACCGACTCGGCCACCGGGCGGGCATCCCCGGTGATCATGGCGATGGTGCCGACGCCCTGGGTCCGTAGCTCGGCGACCGCAGTCCGGGCCTCCGGGCGTACCTCGTCGGCGAGGGCGAACGCGCCGACCGCCACGGCCTCGGACGTGGCGGCGTCGAGGTCGGCACCGGTGCCGTCGGGGCCGGTGCCCAGGCGGACCAGGTGCAGGACCGCCGCGCCCTGCGCCGACCACCCGGTGGCGGCCCGCGTCAGGACGTCGGGGACGGCTACCGACAGCTCGGCGAGCAGGGCGGGGCCGCCGACTGCGTACCGGATGCCGTCGACTGTGGCGCGGACGCCGCGCCCCGGCAGGGATCGGAAGTCCTCGGCCGGGGTCCGCAGCCCGCGCTCGTCGGCCACTGTGACCAGCGCGCGGGCCAGGGGATGTTCGCTGTCGGACTCGACGGCGGCGGCCAGGCGCAACACCTCGTCCTCGTCGAGGTCGTCGGCGGCGGCGACCCCGGTCACCGTGTGCTCCCCCCTGGTCAGGGTGCCGGTCTTGTCGAACAGCACCGCGTCGACTGTCCGCATCCGTTCCAGCGCGAACCGGTCCTCGACCAGGATCCCGGCGCGGGCCGACAGCGCTGTGGAGAGGGCGATCACCAGGGGGATCGCCAGGCCGAGGGCGTGCGGGCAGGCGATCACCAGGACCGTCACCGTCCGGACCACTGCGGCGTCCAGGTCGCCGAGGGTCCACCACAGGCCGAAGGTGACCAGCGCGGTGGCCGTGGCGACATAGAAGAGCAGGGCGGCGAACCGGTCGGCGAGGGTCTGGGCCCGTCCGGTGGCGGTCTGCGCCTGGGTGACCAGGCGGCCGATCCCGGCGAGGGCGGTCTCCTCGCCCACGGCCTCGACCCGGACCCGGACGGTGGAGTCGGTGGCCACCGTCCCGGCCACCACCCGGTCCCCGACGGTACGGCGGACCGGCCGGGACTCCCCGGTGATCATCGACTCGTCCAGCTCGGCGGTGCCGTCGGTGATCCGGCCGTCGGCGGGGACCCGGGCACCCGAGCGGACCAGGACCAGGTCACCGACGGTGAGGTCGGCCAGCCCCACCCGGCGGACCGAGCCGTCGGGGTCGATCAGTTCGGCGTCGTCGGGCAGCAGGGCGGCGAGGGTCGACAGCGCCCCCCGGGCCTGGCCGACGGCCTTCGTCTCCTGCCAGTGCCCGAGCAGCATGATGGTCACCAGGGCGGCCAGCTCCCACCAGAAGTCCAGGTCGAAGAGGCCGAGGACGGTGGCCACCGAGGCGAGGTACGCGACGACGATCGCCATCGAGACCAGCAGCATCATGCCCGGGGTCCGGGAGCGGATCTCGTGGACCCCACCGGCCAGGAAGGGCCATCCGCCGTAGCCGAAGACCACCGATCCGAGGACGGGGCCGACAGCGCCGATGCCGGGGAGGTGCAGCGAGTAGCCGAACCAGTCCATCACCATGGGGCTGGTGACGACGACCGGGACGGTCAGGGCCAGGCTGAGCCAGAACCGTCGGCGGAGCTGCTCGGGGTCCACGGTCACCACCTCCGACGGCGACCATATGCCCCTGGGGGGTATTCACGGTCGAGGTCGCGGCCCCGTCACCCGGGACGGGGACCGGTGCTGTCGCGTACCACCAGGGTCGGCTCGACCGGGGGATGGACCGGAGTCCCGTTGGCACCGCCGGCGTCGAACAGCTCCAGCAGTGTGGTCACGCACCGGCGGCCCACCTCGTCGAAGTCCTGCCGGACGGTGGTCAACGGCGGCGAGAAGTACTCGGCCTCGGGGATGTCGTCGAACCCGACCACACTCACGTCCTCGGGCACCCGTCGCCCCCGCTGGTTCATGGCGCGCAACAGGCCGAGTGCCTGGTGGTCGTTGGCGCAGAAGACGGCCGTCACGTCCGGCCGGTCCAGCAGGGTCTGCCCGATCTCGTACCCGACCCGGGGGCTCCAGTCGCCCTGGACGACGGTCGGCACGGGCCGTCCCGCCTCCTCCAACGCCAGACGCCACCCGTCGACCCGGTCCCGGGCCTCCAGCCAGTCGCGCGGGCCGGCGATGTGCCACACCGTCTCGTGGCCCAGCTCCAGCAGGTGTTCCACAGCCAGCCGGGCCCCGGCGACCTGGTCGACGGAGATGCTGGGCAGTTCGCCGGTGCCGCCCCCGGCCTCCACCACCACCGCCGGTACGCCGGTGGGCAGCCCGTGCACGGCGACCGCCGCCGTCATCATCGGGGCGATGATGACCACGCCGGCCACCGACTGCTCGGTCAACGCGTCGATGGCGGCGGTCATCCCCGCCCGGTCCAGTCGTTCCAGGGTGACGATGTTGATGCCGTACCCGGCGGCGCGGGCGGCCCGCTCGACGCCGAGCAGGGTGGCCGCCGGCCCGTACAGGATGGTGTCGAAACTGACCACGCCGATGACCCGCGACCGTCGTCCGGCCAGCCCCCGGGCCAGGGCGTTGGGCCGGTAGTTGAGCTGGTGGACGGCGCGCCACACCCGCTCCCGGGTCTCCGGGCGGACACTCGGGTGGTTGTTGAGCACCCGGGACACGGTCTGGTGCGAGACTCCGGCGAGCCGGGCGACGTCGTTCATCACCGCTGCCCGCGCGACCGGCTGCTGACCCACGCACTCCACCCCCTCGCCGCCGCCATGGTAACCCGCGATGATCAACATAGACGGGTGTCGTGCCTGGTGGCGCGGCTGGTCAGAAGCCCCGGGCCAGCCGGTGGTAGGCCTGGTTCCAGCGCAACTCCTGGGCGAACCGGCGCGGACGGGTGTCGGCGTCGATCACCACCAGCTCGGTGGTGACCATCTCGGCCAGGTCGTGCAGCTCCTCCACCCCGACCGCCTGGGACAGGACGGTGTGGTGCGGCGCACCGGCGGTCAGCCAGGCCTCCGCCGAGGAGGCCAGGTCCGGCCGGGGCCGCCACACCGCCCGGGCCACCGGCAGCCTCGGCAGCGGATACGGCGGGGCCACCACGTCGATCTCGTTGGCGACCAGGCGGAACCGCTCCCCCATGTCGGCCAGGCCGAGCACCACCGCGGGGCCGGGGCGGGCGTCGAAGACCAGCCGTACGGGGTCCTCCCGCCCGCCGATGCCCAACGGGTGGATCTCCACGGTCGGGGTGTCCGCCGCGATGGTCGGGCAGACCTCCAGCATGTGCGCCCCGAGGACCAGTTCCCGGCCCGGGGTGAGGTCGTAGGTGTAGTCCTCCATGAAGGAGGTGCCGCCCTGGGTACCCACCGACATCGCCTTGAGGGTCCGGACCAGCACCGAGGTCTTCCAGTCGCCCTCACCGCCGAAGCCGTACCCGTCGGCCATCAGCCGCTGCACCGCGACTCCCGGCAGCTGGCGCAGTCCGCCCAGGTCCTCGAAGTTTGTGGTGAAGGCGCGGAACCCCCCGGCGTCGAGGAAGTCGCGCAGCCCCGCCTCGACCCGGGCGGCGTACCGCAACGAGTCGTGCCGGTCCCCTCCGGTACGCAGTTCGGCGGCGAGACGGTACCGCTCGTCGTACTCCTTGACCAGCTCGTCGATCCGGGCGTCCGGGACCGCGTCGACGACAGCCACCAGGTCGTTGACCCCGTAGGTGTTCACCGAGACGCCGAAGCGCAGCTCCGCCTCGACCTTGTCCCCCTCGGTGACAGCCACGTCGCGCATGTTGTCGCCGAACCGGGCCAACCGCAGCGACCGCAGTTCGGCCCGCCCGAGCGCGGCCCGGGTCCACGCGCCGATCCGCGCCGCCACCTGCGGGTTGCTGACGTGACCGGCGACTGTCTTGCGGGCCACCCCGAGGCGGGTCTGCACGAACCCGAACTCCCGGTCGCCGTGGGCGGCCTGGTTCAGGTTCATGAAGTCCATGTCGATGTCGGCCCAGGGCAGCTCGACGTTGGACTGGGTGTGCAGGTGCAGCAGCGGGGTCCGCAGCGCGTCCAGCCCGGAGATCCACATCTTCGCCGGGGAGAAGGTGTGCATCCAGGCGATCACGCCGATCGCCCCCTGGACGGCGGCGTCCCGGCAGACGGCCAGGATCTCCGCGCTGGAGGTGAGCACCGGCTTCCACACCACCCGGGCGGGGATGGCCGGGTCGGCGTCGAGGTGCGCGGCGATCTGCTGCGACTGCTCGGCGACCTGACGCAGGGTCTGCGGGCCGTAGAGGCCCTGGCTCCCGGTGAGGAACCAGACCTCGGCCGGTGATGAGCTGGTCATGGGGTTGCCTTTCCGATCAACGGGCGGGAGGGTCACTTCGCGCGGAGGCCGACGAGCCGTTGCAGGAGGATGAACGCGAACAGCAGGGCACCGATCACGATCTTGGTCCACCACGAGTTGAGGGTGCCGTCGAAGGTGATCAACGTCTGGATCACCCCGAGCACCAGCACCCCCAGCACCGTGCCGAAGACGTAACCGGAACCACCGGTCAGGAGGGTCCCCCCGATGACCACGGCGGCGATGACGTCCAACTCCATGCCGACGGCGATCAACGGCGCCCCGGACAGGGTGTAGAAGGAGAGCATGATCCCGCCGATCGCCGAGCAGAGCCCGCTGACGGTGTAGACGGCGATCCGGGTACGCGCCACCGGCAACCCCATCAGCAGCGCCGACTGGGGGTTGCCGCCGATGGCGTACACGTTGCGTCCCAGCCGGGTGTACGCCAGCACGAACGCGGCGACCACGACTACCACCAGGGCGATCAGGACGCTGATGCTGACGAAGTTCTCCCCGATCCGGATGCGGTGCTGGGCCATCGTGGTCCAGAACCCGTCGGTGATCGGGACGGAGGCGGCGCTGATCCAGGTGCACATGCCCCGGGCGAAGAACATCCCGGCCAGGGTCACGATGAACGGCTGGATGTCGAAGAAGTGGATGACACAGCCCATCGCGAACCCGAGGGTCGGGCCGATCAGCAACGCGATCACCAGCACCAACGACGGGTGCAGGCCGGAGCGCAGCAGCGACGCCGAGACCATCGCCGTCATCGCCACCACCGAACCGACCGACAGGTCGATCCCACCGGTGAGGATCACGAAGGTCATGCCGACCGCGACCACCAGCAGGAAGCCGTTGTCGATGAAGATGTTGAACACGACCTGGATGTTGGAGAAGGCGGTGTACTGCGAGACGCCGACGCCGTACATGACCAGCAGCAGGGCGAGGGTGGCCAGCACCGGTACGTGCCGCTGGGGCACCCGTCGCCGTACCCTCGCAGGGCGGGCGACAAGGGGGGTCATGGTCATGCCGGGACCTGCTCCTTCGGGGTCTCGACCGTGGACGGTGGAGGCGGGGGTGGGGCTTTCCGGCGGCGCAGCCGCGCCCGGAACGCCGGGGCCTGGATGAGACAGACGGCGATCACCACCACCGCCTTGAACAGCAGGGCGGTCTGCGGGTCGATGCTCATGGCGTAGACCGAGGTGGTCAGGGTCTGGATGAGCAGCGCGCCGACGATGGTGCCGCCGAGGTAGAAGCGGCCACCGGCCAGGGCGGTGCCACCGATGACGACGGCCAGGATCGCGTCGAGTTCCACCCAGAGCCCGACGGCGTTGCCGTCGGCGCTGGAGACGTTGGCGGTCATCATGAACCCGGCGACGGCGGCGCAGGCCGCGCTGATGACGTACACCAGCACTGTGATCCGTCGGGACCGGATCCCGGCGAGCCGACTGGCCTCGGCGTTGCCCCCGACCGCCTCGATGATCATGCCGAGCGCGGTCCGTCGGGTCAGCACCGCGACGACGAGGGTCACCGCCAGGGCGACGACGATGGCGAACGGCAGGGTGAGCAGGTGCCCGACCCCGATCGTCCGGTACGGCTCGCTGTTGATCGTGATGATCTGACCCTCGGTGACCAACTGGGCCAGTCCGCGCCCGGCGACCATCAGGATCAGGGTGGCGATGATCGGTTGGATGCCGACGACGGCGACGAGGGCCCCGTTCCAGACCCCCAGCAGCAGGGCCACCCCGAAGGCGAGCAGCAGGGCGGTGAGCACCCCGCCGATGCCGTTCTGGTCGGGCTGGTTGCTGATGTGCAGGCAGGCGACAGCGCCGCTGACCGCCGCGACGGAGCCCACCGACAGGTCGATGCCGCCGGTGGCGATCACCAGCGACATGCCCAGGGCCACCAGGATCAGCGGGGCACTGAGCCGGACGATGTCGACGAGACTGCCGTAGAGGTGCCCGTTCTTCAGCTCCACGGCGAGGAACCCCGGCCGGTGGACGGTGTTCGCCGCGATCAACAGCGCCAGCACGACAAGCGGCCAGAACAGCCGGTGGGCGGTGGCCGCACCGAGACGGGTCCGTACCGTGGTCACGTCGTCGCCTCCTGGTGGTCGCCGCCGGCGATGACGGCCATGACCTGCCCGGCGTCGAGGGTCTCGTCGTTCGTCAGTCGGGCGACCATCTGCCTGTCGCGCATCACCACGACCCGGTGGCTCAGTCGCAGCACCTCCTCCAGCTCGGCGGAGATGAACAGCACCGCCATCCCACCGTCGGCGAGCTCGACCACCAGGCGTTGGATCTCGGTCTTCGCGCCGATGTCGATGCCCCGGGTCGGCTCGTCGAGGATCAGCAGCCGGGGTTCGGTGATCAGCCAGCGGGCCAGCAGGACCTTCTGCTGGTTGCCCCCGGAGAGGTTGCGCACCGGCAGCTCCGGGTCGGCCGGTCGGATGCTCAACGCCTCGACCCAGCGCTTGACCAGCTCGTCCTGCCGCCGTCGGGGCACCGGTCGCAGCCAACCCCGGGCCGCCTGCATCGCCAGGAGGATGTTCTCCCGGACGGTCAGCTCCCCGACCAGCCCTTCAGTGCGCCGGTTCTCCGAGCAGAAGGCGATGTCCCGGTCGATGGCCGCCACCGGGTTGCGGATCGCCGTCGGTCGGCCGTCCACCGTGAGCGTCCCGGAGTCGGCGCGGTCGGCCCCGAAGAACAACCTGGCGACCTCGGTACGACCCGAGCCGAGCAGCCCGGCCAGCCCGACCACCTCCCCGGCGTGGATGGTGAGACTGAACGGGGCCACCGAACCGCTGCGGCCCAAACCGTCCGCCGCCACCAGTGGTGCACCGGCGGCGACCCGGTCGGGATCGCGGCCGGCGGCGGCGTCGATGCTCTCCAACGCGTCGAGTTCCTTGCCGATCATCTTCTCCACGAGGGCGAGCTGGGGCAGTTCCCCGGTGGGCCACTCGCCGACGAGGCGTCCGTTGCGCAGCACCGTGATCCGGTCGGCGACGCTGTACACCTGGTCGAGGAAGTGGGTGACGAAGAGGATCGCGATGCCCTCGTCCCGCAGCTGACGCATGATCCGCAGCAACTGGGCGACCTCGTCGGCGTCGAGGCTGGAGGTGGGCTCGTCGAGGATCAGCACCCGGGCCCGGACGTCGACAGCGCGGGCGATGGCCACCATCTGCTGCACGGCCAGGGAGTAGGTGCCCAGCAGCTCGGTCACGTCGAGGTGCAGGTCGAACCGGGCCAACAGGTCGGCGGCCCCGCGCCGCATCGTCGGCCAGTCCACGGTCCCGAACCGGAGCGGCTCACGCCCGATGAAGACGTTCTCGGCCACGGAGAGGTTGGGTAGGAGGTTGACCTCCTGGTAGACGGTGCTCACCCCGGCCGAGGTGGCCTGCATCGGGCCGGTGAAGTCGACCTTCCGCCCGTCGAGGGTGATGGTGCCGGAGTCGGTGCCGTACACACCGGTGAGCACCTTGATCAGAGTGGACTTGCCGGCGCCGTTCTCGCCCATCAGGGCGTGGACCTCGCCGGGGAAGAGCCGGAAGTCGACGCCGTCGAGGGCCCGTACTCCCGGGAAGAGCTTGCTGATCGCGGTCATCGTCAGGACCGGATGCCGCTGCGACATCCCCCACCAGACCTTTCCACTGGAGGCCGGGGCCGCCGCTCACCGCGCGGCGGCCCCGGTCGGTCAGTACTTACGGGACGGCAGGGCGGCCTTGGCCTGCTCCTGGGTGAAGGTGGTCTCCTCGGTCTCGACCCGCTCCGGGACGCTCTCACCGGCGTGGACCTTCTTCGCCAGGTCCATCAGCTGCGGGCCGAGCAGCGGGCTGCACTCGGCGATGAAGTTGAACTTCCCGTCGGCGAGGGCCTGCATCCCGTCCTTGACCGCGTCGATGGTGATGATGGTGATGTCCTTGCCCGGCACCTTGCCCGCAGCGGTGATCGCCTCCAGGGCGCCCAGCCCCATGTCGTCGTTGTGGGCGAAGAGAACGTCGATCTTCGGGTTGGCCTTGAGGAACTGCTCCATGACCTGCTTGCCGCCGGCCCGGGTGAAGTCGCCGCTCTGCGAGGCGACGATCTTCAGGTTGGGGTTGGCGGCGATCGCCTCGGCGAAGCCCCTCTTGCGGTCGTTGGCCGGTGCCGACCCGGTGGTGCCCTGCAACTCGACGACGTTCACCGGGCCGGTCGCGGCCTTCGTCTGCTCGACGAGCCACTCCCCGGAGAGACGGCCCTCCTTGACGAAGTCGGAGCCGATGAAGGTCTTGTAGAGGGTCTTGTCCGCCGAGTCGACGGCCCGGTCGGTGAGGATGACCGGGATGTCGGCGTCCTTGGCCTCCTTGAGGACGGTGTCCCAGCCCGACTCCACCACCGGGGAGAAGGCGATCACGTCCACCTTCTGCTGGATGAAGTTGCGGATCGCCTTGATCTGGTTCTCCTGCTTCTGCTGGGCGTCGTCGAACTTCAGCTCGATGCCCGCCTCGGTGGCGGCCTCCTTGACCGAGGTGGTGTTCGCGGTCCGCCACCCGCTCTCCGCGCCGACCTGGGAGAAGCCCAGGACGATCTTGTCGTCGCCGCCGGACGAGCCGGCGTCACCACCGGTGTCGCTGTTACCGCATCCGGCGAGACCGCCGGCGAGCAGACCGGCGGCAAGGATCGTGCCGATCCCGCGCCGGGTGAAGGTTGCCGTCTTCGACATCTGCTGGACTCCTTCGAAGGGGTGTGGTGGGGGTGTGGGTGTGCACGTCCGGCCGCGCCGCTGGAGGCGACGGGCAGGGGTGGACGGTCGGCGGTGGTGGTGTGCCACCCGCAGACCGGTGGAGGGAGGTGCGTCGGGCAGCCGGGTCAGACCGCCGTGGTGGCCGTCGAACCGGGCTGGCCGTACACGTTCTGGTAGCGGTCGTGGAGTGCGTCGACGTCGGCGTCGGCGATCGGCACCGGCCGACCGAGGGTCCGGGCCAGGTACATGGTGCGGGCCACGTCCTCGCACATCACCGCCGCTTTGACAGCGGCCCGGGCGTCCGCGCCGATGGTGAAGACACCGTGGTTGCGCATCAGCACGGCCGGGGACCGGTGCCCGGCGAGGGTGGCGACGACGCCCTTGCCGATGTCGTCCCCGCCGATGAGGGCGAACGGTCCCACCGGGATCTCACCGCCGAACTCGTCGGCCTGGGCGGTGAGGTGACAGGGGATCGCCTCGCCGACCGCCGCCCAGGCGGTGGCGTACCCGCTGTGGGTGTGGACCACCCCGCCGACGTCGGGCATCGCCCGGTAGACGTAGGCGTGGGCGGCGGTGTCGCTCGACGGGGCGAGGTCACCGGAGACCACCACCCCGTCCAGGTCGCAGACGACCATGAGGTCCGGGGTGAGGTCGTCGTAGGAGACCCCGCTGGGCTTGATGACCATCAGGTCGCGTCCCGGCACCCGGGCCGAGACGTTGCCGGCGGTCCAGGCGACCAGGTTGTACCGGACCAACTCGTCGTGCAGGTCGGCGACCTGCTCCCGCAGCCGCGCCACGTCGGCATCCCACTCGTTCACGCCGCCACCTCGCTCCGCTCGTTCATGCCGGCACCTCCACCAGGGCTGCGGACGTCTCGACCGCCGTCGACGCCCGGGCGGTGTTACGGATCGTCCGCAGGCGCAGCAGCACGTCGTCGCCGCCCCGGCCGAAGTGGTCGTGCAGCCGCAGGTACTGCGCGTACAGCTCGTCGTAGGCGCGGGCCCGCTCCGGGTCGGGGCGGTAGACGTCGCGGTCGACCCGTCCCATCGCCGCCGAGGCGGCCGGCACGTCGGGGTACGCCCCGGCGGCGACCGCCGCGTGGATGGCCGACCCGAGCGCCGGCCCCTGCGTGGAGCCGATGATCCCCAGGGGACGCCGGGTCACGTCGGCGTAGATCTGCATCAGCAGCGTGTTGCTGGTCAGTCCGCCGGCGACGATCAGCTCGTCCACAGGCACCCCGGCCTCGGCGAACGCCTCGATGATCATCCGGGTGCCGTACGCGGTGGCCTCCAACAGCGCCCGGTAGACCTCCGGGGGGCGGGTGGCCAGGGTCAACCCGACGATCACCCCGCTCAGGTCGTGGTTGACAAGCAGCGACCTGTTGCCGTTCCACCAGTCGAGTGCGACGAGCCCGTGCGCGCCGACCGGCTGGGCGGCGGCGGCCTCGGTCAGTGCCTCGTGCGTGGCGTACCCGGCCGGGGCGCAGTGCTCGACGAACCACCCGAAGATGTCCCCCACGCCGCTCTGACCGGCCTCGTAACCCCAGCTCCCGGCGCTGATCCCGCCGTACACCGCGCCGCACATGCCGGCGACCTCGGCGGGCTCGACGCCGTTGACCACGTGGCAGGTGGAGGTGCCCATGATGGCCACCAGCCGTCCCGGTTCGAGGGCCTGGGCGGCGGCGGCGGTGACGTGGGCATCCACGTTGCCGACGGCGACGGCGGTCCCCTCCGGCAGGCCGGTCCACCGGGCGGCCTCGACGGTGAGGGTCCCGGCCCGGTCACCGAGCTGCACCAACGGTCCGTCGAGTTTGGCGGTGAAGTCGGCGAAGTCGGGGTTCAGCGCGGTCAGGTACTCCGTCGACGGGTATCGGCCGTCCTGGTGGATGCCCTTGTAGCCGGCGGTGCAGACGTTTCGGGTCTCGACGCCGGACAGCTGCCAGACGATCCAGTCGGCGGCCTCGATCCACCGCTGCGCCCGGGCGTAGACCGGCGGAGCCTCCTCCAGCAGTTGCAGGCCCTTGGCGTACTGCCACTCGGCGGAGATCTTGCCGCCGTATCGGCCGATCCACGGCTCGCCGCGCTCGTGGGCCAGGGCGTTGATCCGGTCCGCGTGCGACTGGGCGGCGTGGTGCTTCCAGAGCTTGACCCAGGCGTGCGGTTCGTCGCGCAGCTCGGGCAGCTCGCAGAGCGGGGTCCCGTCGGCGAGGGTCGGCAGCACCGTGCAGGCGGTGAAGTCGATGCCGATCCCGATCACCTGGCGGGGGTCGATCCCGCCGGCGGCGAGGGCCGCCGGCACCGCGTGCCGGAGCACGTCGCGGTAGTCGTCCGGGTCCTGGAGGGCCCAGTCGGCGGGCAGCGTCCGCCCGTCGGCAGCGGCGAGGACCGAGTCCATCACCCCGTGCCGGTACGGGTGCACCGCCGTGCCCACCTCGGCACCGTCGGCGACCCGGACCACCAGGGCCCGACCGGACAGGGTTCCGAAGTCGACACCGACGACGTACCGGTCGGCGGTCCCGGACACCACGCTCATGTGCACCTCCCCTGACGAGTCGCAGACAGTGTTAGCGCTCACATGGATGTTCGTCAAGATGTCGACCGGAAACTCGCCACGCGTCCCGACCGCGATCGGGGCACCCCAGTCGACTTCCCCCGAAGTGCCCCCTACGACGGATTCAGCGGGGGGACCTGGACCGGCGATCGGCACCCGGGGCGTCTGTCGACCGACTCGACCGCCAGAACTGCCCCTGGGCCGCCAACGGGTCACCGGTGGACGAGCCCGCCACAGGCCCCCTCAGGGCAGCCATCCAGGAGATCCCGGCCGCCTCGGCCTGCTCGATCCCACCGGATCCCGCCGACAGGCCATCCTCCCGATCCCGCCGCTGTTAAAAATCGAGAAACCGCCGACGGTTGTTCGAGCCGAGGGGTAGTCGCGCCCGTAAGTCCTCGTGCTCCCGGAAGACCTCGAACTCCCGTCCCCCATCGCCCCCACCATGTCCCTGTTGATCAGGCTCAGGCGTTCAGTAGCCCTCTTCCTTTCCTTACCGGTGAGTTCCTTCCTCAGGTATGCGCGCAGGAGATTGGCGAATCTCGCGTCTTTGCCGGCTTGGGCGATGTTGGCCTCGGCCAGTCTCGGGCAGAAATCGATGAGAGCCTTCTCGAATTCGGGACACTCGGCGGTCAACCTCGCCGGAATGCCGTTGGCCACCCAGTTGTTGAGGTCCCTTCTGATCGCCTGGGCGTCCGCGCTCCACGTGGTGAATCCCTCCGTCTCGGAGTAGACGATCTCACCCGCGTCGCGGGCGGCGACGAACTCGGCGTACTTCTCCTGGTAGGACTTGGTTCCTGCGGATCCCGACTTTCTCGTCACGACTCCTCCTTCGACGGCATCCCCTTCCTGACGGATCCGAGCCGTCCTGGTTCATTCGACGGGCGATCGGTCGGGACACCCCGGTCATCGGGAGGGCCTCGCATCAGTACCGGGGTCGGGGGTCCGGTCGGTGGGACGCTCCAAACCGGACGGACAAGATCCGGCCGAGAGGTTGCCAGGCTGCGGAAACGCCGCAAGAGTACGGTTGATCAACTCATCCGGTACCCGATCGGTCGCACCCCCTCGACGGCCCCGTCGGTGTTTGGAGTTTCCCCGTGTCCACACAGCAACCCGGTGCCGAGCCGGTACCACCGACCGGCGCAGGCCCGGTCGGTGGTGGCACGATCCGCAGTCGCCTGATCGGGATCCTCGCCCTGCCCGCGCTGGCGGTGCTCCTGCTGCTCGGGTACGTGACGTTCGTCGAGGTCGCCGACTACCGGGCGGCGACCACCGCCAGCCGGGCGGTGACCGTCGCCCTCGCCGTGCAGGACCTGACCCAGGAACTCCAGGCCGAGCGTGGTCTCACCGCCGGCCTCCTGGGCGGCAACGACGGGTTCCGTAACGAACTCGCGCCGGCACGACAGCGGGTGGACGAGCGACGCGAGCAGGTCGAACAGGCCATCGCCGACGGCGGACCGGCAGCCGACCGGGTCGGCGCGGCCCTTCGGGAACTGGACGGACTGCCGGTGATCCGCTCCGGCGCCGACGACGGCAGCGCCGGACGTGCCGCGACCTTCACCTTCTTCACCGACCGGATCACCGCGCTCAACCGGATCGACTTCGGCCTGGCCGAGGTCGCCGACGCCGAACTGCGCGGCCACGTCGCCACCCTGGAGGCGCTGAGCCGGATCAAGGAGAGCACCGCCCAGCAGCGCGCGTTCCTCAACGGCGTCTTCTCCGCCGGCGGGTTCGAGCGCGGCGAGTTCCTCCAGTTCGCCGAGATGCGCGCGGCGCGCGAGGCCGCGTTGGCGGACTTCGAGGACCACGCCACCCCCGTCCAGCGGGCGTCCAACGAGTACGTCCTCGACACCGGCGCCGCCCGGGTGGCCGCCCACTTCGAGCAGGTCGCACTCGACTCGTCCGACGGACGACAGGTGCAGCTCAACCCGCAGTCCTGGTGGTCCTCGCTGACCACGGTCCTCGACGGCATGCGCGGAATGCAGGAGTACGTCGGCGCGGAGATCGAGGCCCGGGCCGAGGAGCGCCGTAACGAGTCGACCCGGCGGATCGCAGTGGTCACCATCCTGGTGCTCTTCTTCCTGGCCGGGGCGATCGCCCTGCTGGTCGTCGCCTCCCGGTCGATCACCCGCCCGCTGGCGGTCCTGGCCGCCGAGGCGAACCGACTGGCCACCGACAGCCTGCCCGCCGCCGTACGCCAGGTGCAGACCGGTCACACCGACGACCGGACGCCCGACCCACCGGAGCCGGTCAGGGTGCCCATGACCTCCACCTCGGAGGTCCGGTCGGTGGCCGGCGCGCTCGACCAGGTGCAGGCCGTGGCCTTCCACCTCGCCACCGAGCAGGCCCTGCTGCGGCGCAGCACCACCGAGTCGTTGGCCAACCTCGGTCGACGCAACCAGAACCTGCTGCGCCGTCAGCTCGGGTTCATCACCCGGCTGGAGCGGGAGGAGACCGACCCCACCGGCCTGGCGAACCTCTTCGAACTCGACCACCTCGCCACCCGCATGCGACGCAACGCCGAGAGCCTCCTGGTGCTGGTGGGGGCCGGGGGTCCCCGTCAGTGGGCGAACCCCCTGCCGATCGCCGACGTGATCCGCGCTGCCATCTCGGAGGTGGAGGAGTACCGCCGGGTCCAGCTCCGTCGCATCGACGACACCTTCGTGGTCGGTGCCCACGTCAGTGCGGTGGCCCACATGCTCGCCGAGCTGGTCGAGAACGGGCTGACCTTCTCACCCCCCGACTCCGACGTCGAGCTGCAGGGTCGGCGGACCGCCGACGGCTACCTGATCGCCATCACCGACCAGGGCATCGGCATGTCCGCCGAGGATCTGGCGCAGGCCAACGCCCGACTGCGCGGCGAGGTCGACTTCGTCTCGGCTCCGACCCGTTACCTCGGCCACCACGTGGTGGGTCAGCTCGCCCGGGAGTTGGAGATCGACGTCCAGCTCGCCCCCTCCCCGGTCACCGGGGTGACCGCCCGGGTCGTGCTGCCCAACAGCCTGCTGACCTCGTCGGCAGCGCCGGGACCGCAGCAGACCGCCGTCGGTGCGGGGCAGCCGGTGACCATCACCGCCACCCCCGCCCCGACGCGGGTCACCGCCCACACCGGCCCCCCGGCCGACACCGGTACGGTCCGGGCGATCGGCACCCACCCGGCCCCCGCCGCCGGCCAGATCGACCTGGTGGGCACCCCCGTTGCCGAGCAGCTGTTCGCCGCCCCCGACCGGCGGACGTCCCCGCCCGGACCGCTGAGTCCCGGACCGGTGACGCCCGAACCACCGGCGCACCCCGGGTCGGCTCCGGCCGTCGTCCCGTCGCTGACAGCGAACGGGCTGCGTCGGCGACTGCCCCGCGACCAGCGACCCGCCGCCGGTGGCCCGCCGCAACCGACGCCACGGACCCGGCCCACCACGGAGCAGCGTCCGGCGACGATCGAGGACTCCCCGGCGGAGGTCCGCAACCGGTTGACCGCGCTGCGGGCCGGCATCCGGCGCGGCCAGGACATCCTGACGACCCCGACCACCGCAACCGGCGACGACGACGCCGCAACCGAGCTTTGGAGGAGCCGTGACGGTTGACACCCAGGCCGACCCGCACCAGTTGAACTGGCTGCTGGCGAACTTCGTCAGGCAGACCGACGGGGTACGCGACGCCGTCGCCGTCTCCTCCGACGGCCTGCTGATCGCCGCGTCGGCCGGACTCGACCGGGGGGCCGGCGACCAGTTGGCGGCGATCGTGTCGAGCATGGCGAGCCTGGCCCGGACCGCCTCGCGCAAGTACGACTTCGACGGCCTGAAGCTCATCATGATCGAGATGCGGCGCGGGTTCCTGCTCGTGTCGGCGATCAGCGACGGCAGCTGTCTGGGGGTCCTCGCCGACGGCGAGTGCGACCTGGGGCTGGTCGGGTACGAGATCTCCCTGCTCGCCGAGCGCTTCGGGGGGATGCTGACCCCGGCACTGATCTCCGAGTCGCGACGGATCCTGCCCCGGTGAGCGACACCGGACCCCGGCTGCCGGACCCGAGGATGATCCCGCACTGGACCCCCACCCCACCGAGTGACGACCCCGGTGCGGGCCCCCGGCACCGGGACCTCACCGAGGAGCCCGAGGACCAGGCGGTGGTCCGCCCGTTCCTGCTCACCGGGGGGCGTACCCGCCCGGTCCAGGACGGCCTCCGGGTCGAGACGATCCTCTCCGCCCAGCCGGCGGCGCTCTCCGCACCGCTGCGTTTCGAAGCCCGCCGCATCGTCGAGCTGTGCCAGCGCCCCACCTCCGTCGCCGACGTGGCGGTCGGGTTGCGGGTACCCCTCGGGGTCACCCGGGTCCTTGTCGCCGACCTCCTCACCGAGGGATACCTGCGGCGCGAGGAACAGGGCGAACTCTCCGTCGCCATGATCGAAAGGATCAGGGACCGTGTACGCGCCCTCTAGCCCCGCGACGGCCGCCCCGACCGCAGTGAAGATCGTCATCAGCGGCGGGTTCGGAGTCGGCAAGACCACCTTCGTCGGTGCGATCTCGGAGATCGAGCCGCTGGTCACCGAGGCCGACCTGACCGAGGTGTCGGTGGGCGTCGACGACACCACAGGGGTCACCGCCAAGACCACCACCACCGTCGCCCTGGACTTCGGCCGGATCAGCCTGGACGAGACCCTGCTGATGTACCTGTTCGGCACGCCCGGGCAGGACCGGTTCGCGTTCCTCTGGGACGACCTGGTCGACGGCGCCCTCGGGGCCGTCGTCCTCGTCGACACCCGACGGATCGAGGACTGCTTCCCCTCCATCGACTACTTCGAGGACCACCAGATCCCGTTCCTGCTGGCGATCAACCACTTCCCGGCCGGTCGCCGGTTCGACCTGGCCGAGGTGCGGGAGGCCCTGGGCGTCGACGACGCCGTCATCATCGTGGACTGCGACGCGCGCAGTCGGGAGTCGGTCAAGCAGGTGCTGGTCTCGCTCACCGAGGTGGTGTTGGCCCAGCGCCTGGCCCGCGCTGGCCACTCCCGACGACGGTGACCCGGCACTCCCGACGACAGTGACCCGGCACTCCCGGCGACGAGAGAGGACAACAGGAGCGATGCAGACAGCACGCTGGATCCGGGCGGCGGCGCTCGCCGGGACGGCCGTACTGGCGTTGGCCGGTTGCGCGACGGAGGTCGAGCCCCGGGTCGCCCCTCCGGGCCTGCCCACCGACGTACCCTGCGGGACCGTGACCCTGGCGAACCTGCCCTGGGTCGGCTACGAGGCGAACCTCGCTGTGGTGGCCTACCTGGCCAAGAACCGGCTCGACTGCACTGTGGTGGAGAAGGAGCTTGGTGCCGAGGAGGCGTGGGACGCGCTCGCCGCCGGTGAGGTCGACGCCATCCTGGAGAACTGGGGCCGGGACAGCCAGAAGAAGCGCTACATCGACGAGGAACGGCTCGCCGTCGAGCACGGGATGACAGGCAACAGGGGCGTCGTCGGCTGGTACGTCCCGCCGTGGATGGTCGAGCGGTACCCGGACATCACCAACTGGAAGAACCTCAACAAGTACGCCTACCTGTTCCGCACCCCCACCTCCGGTGGGAAGGGCGCGTTCCTCCTCGCGGACCCCTCCTACGAGACGAACGAGACGGCGCTGTTCCGGAACCTGAAGCTGGACTTCACAGTCAGCGTCACCGGCAGCGAGGAGAAGCTGATCGACACGTTCCGGGACGCCGAGCGCAACCGTCGCCCCGCCATCGGCTACTTCTACGCCCCACAGTGGTTCCTGGCCGAGGTCGACCTGGTGCACGTCAAGCTGCCCCCCTACACGCCCGGCTGTGACGTCGACCCGGAGAAGATCGCCTGCGACTACCAGCCGTACGACCTCGACAAGATCGCCAACCGGGAGTTCGCGGAGTCCGGCAACCCGGCCGCCGAGCTGATCAAGAACTTCCAGTGGACCAACGCCCACCAGAACGAGGTGGCCCGTTACCTCACAGTCGACAAGCTGTCCTACGACGAGGCGGCCAAGAAGTGGCTGGACGCCAACCCGGAGGTCTGGGCCGACTGGCTTCCCGCCGACTGACCCCCAGGCCCGGCGTCGACGCCCGGCCGACCCGGTCCCTCCCCGGTGAACGCGACGGTCCCGGGGTACGTCGTGACGATGACGCGTACACCGAGGAGGGAACATGGCCCGTCACTGGGAGAACGGTCCCAGCCCGACGAGTTCGCCGGGAGGCGACGCTGCCATGACGGACGTCGACTGGGGCCTGGACGACCTGCCGGTCGCCGGCTCGGTCGCCCACGACGGTTCGCTGGTCCTGACGCCGGAGTTGATGCCCGGGGACGACCTGGCCTCCCTCGTGGGCTCCGAACCCGGCAGCGTCGACCTCGCCGACCCGCTGGTCGTCGAGCCCCACCTCGTCGATGCCGACCTCCAGGAACTGTTCCCGGGCCTGGACCAGTCCGGGCCGACGACCCCGTCGAAGGGCGTGGACGGCAGCACGAGGCGACAGGGGCCGACCGAGCCGCGCGACCCGGACCCCGACGGCGTCTATCGGCGGGCCGCAGCCCACGCATCGGACGGCTACGACCTCCTCCGCCGGCCCACCTCCAGGACGGAGATCCTGCCACAGGAGGAATGGCGTGAACTCCTGGCGAAGTACCGGGAACATCGCGGGCTTGCGCCTGCCGAGCACCCGCTGCTTCGGTTCGACTCTCTCTATGTCCACCTGACCGAGGTGCGGGTGGGCAAGATTCGCCTCACCCCCGGAGATGCCGCGTTCTTCCAGAAGCATCCCCAGTGGGTGGACGCGCTCCTCCCACCGGGCTCCAAGAACCGGACCGCATACGACGGTGCAGCGAACGGCTCGGCTCCGTTGCCGGCCCGGACCCGAGACAGTCTGAGCGGAGCCGACCAGGTGACGCGGTATCGAGAGGCAGGATTGTCCGACCCTCGGGCGAAGGTCCCGCCGGAGGTCCGGAAGCGGTTCTACCGACTCAGTACGGGACAGGCCAAAATCACTCCGGAAGAGGTGGCGTTCTTCCTCACCTACCCCCATCGGCAAGCCGATGTCGTTCCTCGGGGCAGCGATGCCTCGCTCCCTTTCGAGGAGCGTATGAAGACCGCCTCGGCCGGCCGAAAGGGTTCTGCCGGCAAGCCGGCACGGAAACCGAGTGCGACCGCCTCCACCTCCTCCGCCGCCGCACTCGTCTGCCCGACACCCGGACGTCCGGTGGACACCCGGTCAAGCCCGTCGCTACCGTCCGCCCCCGGGCAGACGTCGGGGGTGACAGCACGCAGGACCCCGCGACAGGGACATCGACCATGACCGTGAGCCGCTCCGATCCGGGCAGCCGCCGAACTCCGTGACCGATCTGCCCTTCGGGCTCGGACTGCCGACCCTGGCCGTCGGCCTCGGACTGGTGGTCGCCACCGCCTGCCGCGACATCGCCACCGCCGACCGACGGTAGAGCGGTCGGGCCGGGGTCAGCCCCGGTAGCCCCACTCGCGCAACGGCTTGTCCAGAACCCGTTCCACGTCGGCGACCTGCCCGGGGCTCAACTCGTCGAGGTAGGCGGCCCGCCGACCCCCCTCGAACCGGTACCGTCCGAACCCGCGTTCGAAGGTCCGGTCCCACTCCAGCCCGAGGAAGTCCAACATCCGGCCCACCTCACCACGCGGGTCGGCGACCAGGTCCTCGTAGCGCACGTCCAGCCACTGTGCCTCGGGGTGGGCGGCCCGGGCCTGCCCGAACCGGTCCATCAACAGCTTCCACCCCAACGCCGCGAGCACCGGGAAGGACCTGTCGTACTCCTCCCACTCCTGCCGCAGGTCGGTCGGCAGCGGCCCGAGGAACCAGTTCTCCGGCCCCTGCCACCCGTCCCACCAGCCCATCTGAAGCCACGAGTTGGTGACCGCCCGGCCGTCGCGGACCACGTTGACCACCCGCAGATCCGGGTACGCGGCCCGGAGGTAACCGGTACGCGGCCAGCCCGTCACGTGGTGCACCAGGGTCCGACATCGCTGCCGGCGTACCCGGTCGTCGAAGAAGCCCCGCAGCCGCCCGGCGACGTACGGGGTGAGATCCTCGGCGGTCAGATCCCGGCAGGGGCGGGAGAACCCCGCCATGACGTGCCTGTCGAGCAGGCGGTACGCCTCCGACGGGGCGACCCGTACCCGACCGGACTCCAGCAGCCGGCGGGCGTGCGCCAGCGAGGTCATCCCGGCCGGGCGGGGGGCGGAGCGGCGGTAGAGCGACCCGTTGAACCGCCCCTTCAGGTTCAGCCGGGACAGTTTGTCGTCCACCCCGGAGACGAAGCCGACCCCGGGATGCCGGGAGAGCAGTTCCTGCACCAGGGTCGACCCGCACCGACCGGTCCCCACCACCACCGACAACATCGTTCAGCCCTCCTCGTGACCGGTCGGGGTGTCGACCGGTGTGTCCCGCCGACCGGAGTTCGTGGTCCGGTCCGTACGGCCCGACGGGTAGCCGAAGCGACGCAGCCCCGGCAGGGTCAGTGCGGTCACCACCGCGTACGACGTCCGGGACAGGCCCGCGCGCCACTGGTCGTCGGCGCGGATCGGCACCGGCCCGGTCCGGTGGCGCGACGGGTTGCCCGCCACCGAGTGGGTGGGGGCCATCCGCACCGTCACCGCACCCGCACCCGCACCCGCGTCTGCGTCTGCGTCTGCGTCCGACCCGGCTCCGGCGAACGGGCCGGGCTCTGCGTCCGGCCCGGCTCCGGCGAACGGGCCGGGCTGCGGGTCGACGCCGGCGAACGCGGTGACCCGGGCCAGGACACCCGCCGGGTCGGCGGTCAGGTCCTCGTACCGGATCCGCAGGTACCGGTCGGAGTCACCGGCCCAGAGGCGGACGGTGACGGCGTTCCACACCGACCAGAGCAGTGCCGCCTTCCACACCGGCGGTCGGCTCATCAGTCGCTCGTCGCGCTCGCCGTCGAGGCCCCGGCGACGACGCCAGGAGAAGGCTGTCGCCCGAGGATCACGGACCACGTGCAGGACCCGCAGGTCGATGCCGGGCAGCGCACCGAGCAGCGCCCCGTACGGGGGGAGCTTGGAGGAGTCGACGACGGTCGTGGCGCCGGCGTGCCGGGCGACCGAGGCGTACAGGTCGGTCAGGACGGCGTCGTCGGGGTGCGGATCCACGGGTCGACGACCGGCGCGGGCCCGCCGCAGCAGGGCGGGCACCCCCCGCATCCGGAGTCGGGCGCGCAGTCGGGCGGCGATCCCGGCGGCGTCACGCACCGGCACGTCCCGGCGCACCGCCGACCACACCGGGCAGTCCCGGAACGACCTGCCGCACCCGCAGGGACGGTTGTCCAGCTCACCGCGTTGCCACAGGTAGCGCAGCTCCCCGGCGGCGAGCACCCCGTCGTACTGGCCGAGAAGGGTGGTGACCAGGGTGCTGCCGCTGCGCCCGCTGCCGGCGAGGTAGAGCACCCGGACCGGGGCACTCACGCCGGCACCCCGGCCCGCCGTGCGGTGGCGGCGGTGTAGACCTCACGCAGACGCCTCAGGTGGGCCTGCGGACTGAAGTCGCGCTCCACCCGGTCCCGACCCGCCTGCCCCCACCGGTACGCCCGCTGCCTGTCGGCGAGGACGTCGCGCAGCCCGTCGGCCAGGGCTGTCGGGTCGTCGGCGGCCACCACCCGTCCGTCCACCCCGGAGGTGACGAGCTCCGGAAGCCCGCCGAGGTCGGTGGCGACCACCGGTAGCCCGCAGGCGAACGCCTCCAGCACCGCCATCGGCTGGTTCTCGTTCCACCGCGACGGCACGGCAGCGACCGCCCCCGACCGCAGGAGGTCCTGCAACCGGGCCTTGTCGAGCCGGCCGTGGAACCGGACCCGGCCCGGGGCCCGGCGCGCCGCCAGGTCGGTCAGGTCGGCACGGGCCGGGCCGTCACCGGCCACGTCGAGCCGGACCCCGTCGGGCAGCTGGGCGACGGCCTCGATCAGCACGTCGACGCCCTTCTCCGGGCTGAGCCGACCGGCGAAGACCACCGACCCGCCGGGGGTCTGCTTCACCGCCGTGGCCGCCACGTCGACGAAGTGCGGCACCACGTGGATCCGGTCCGGGAAGACCCCGGCGCGGCGCATCACCCCGGCGAGGAACCGGCTCGGGCTGACGAACGCCTGCACCGGCGCGTACGCCCCGGTCGACCGGTGCAGCCAGGACTCCACAGCCAGCAGGGAACTGGCCGCAAGCGACCCGTCCTTGCAGCGGCGGCGCGCGGCCCGCAGCGGCCCACCCGTCACGCAGGCGTCGCAGACCCGACCCCGGTCGAGCATCTGGTAGCTGGGGCAGGCCAGCTTGTAGTCGTGCAGGGTCATCACCGCCGGCACCCGGGCCACCCGGGTCGCAGCCAGCACCGACGGGGAGAGTTGATGGTAGACGTTGTGCAGGTGCACCACGTCGGGACGGAAGTCCTCGATGACCCGGGCCAACCCCCGACGGCTCGCCGGGGACCAGATCATGCGCGCCGCCGCCGAGGCCCGGGGGCGCAGCCCGCGCGGTGCCGGGTCCAGCTCCACCAGGGGCGGAAAGAACCCGGTGTACGGCGTGGGGGTGTCGTTCTCGGGATGGTCCATGCCGAAGTACGCGATCTCGTCCCCGTCGGCCCGTTGCAGCTCGGCGACGTCGAGCAGGTACCCCTCGGCGCCGCCGCGCCGGTAGAGGAACTTGTTGACATGGAGGACACGCATGGGCCTGCTCCGAAGGTGGCCTGCTGGGGCCCGCTGAGGGATGGGTGCCGGGTCGTCGCGGGGAGGGGGCGCGGTCAGTGGGGGCCGACCAGTGGCCCACGCTATGCAAACCGGACGGATGAGTCCAGATCAGGGCCGCCAAGTGACCACACGGCTGATCATGGGTGGGCCGCATGGCCACGTGGCCAGCCACGACGCCGGAACGGTAGCGTGTGCGCAGCCCCGCACCGTCGTGCCCGAGGAGGATCCGATGGCCGACCCCGACGAGCCGTCGGCGCTGGCGTACACCGTGCGGCGGGTCGTCCGGCACACCCGGTGGGCACGCACCGAGGGGATCCGGCGGTTGGTCGAGGAGGACCGGCTCAACCCTGTGGAACGCGTCGGGACGGCGCTGGCCAAACGGCGCTGGCGACGGGCCAACCCGACCCCGGCCGGGCGGGCGGTCCCGGTCTGGCTGGTCGGCCTGCAACGCTCCGGCACCAACATGCTGACCCGGGGCCTGGACGCCGCCGGAGCGGTCGAGGTCCGCAACGAGAACGACAGGCGGGTGTTCCACCGCTTCCAACTGCGCCCCGACCCGGTGGTCACCGAGGTGATCCGGCGCAGTCGACACCGGTACGTGCTGGTCAAGCCTTTGTGTCAGACCCACCGGGTGGACGAGCTGCTGGCCCTGCCGGGGCTGGCGCCGGGACGGGCGGTGTGGGCGTACCGCGACGTCGACGACCGGGCCCGCTCGGAGGTGGCGAAGTTCGGGGAGGCGAACCTGCGGGCGTTGCAGGCCGTCGCCAAGGGCACCATCGGCGACCGGTGGCAGGGGCAACGGCTGGACGATCCGACCCGGGAACTTGTCGCCTCCTTCGACTACGGACGGATGTCCCCGCACACCGCCGCCGCCCTGTTCTGGTACGTCCGCAACTCCCTGCTGTTCACCCTCGGGCTGGCCGACCGCTCCGACGTGCTGCTCAGCTCGTACGACGCGTTGGTGGCCGACCCGGCCGGGACGACCCGACGGCTGTGCGACTTCCTCGACCTGCCGTACGACGCGGGACTGCACGCCCACGTCGAGGCCCGCGCCCCGCGTCGGAACCCCCTGCCGATCGACGACCGGGTCCGGGCGCTGTGCACCGGGCTGACCGAACGACTGGACGCGGTGGCCGGGCGGCCCCTGGAGGGACAGCGTGGCTGACGACGACGTCGAGACCCCACCGACCGGGGCGCACGCACCCGTCGGGCGGTCCGGGCCGATCTTCCTGGTCGGGTGCCAGCGTTCCGGCACCACCATGTTGCGTCTGGTCCTCGACTCGCACTCCCGGATCAGCTGCGGGCCGGAGACCCGGTTCCTGGCCGACATGCAGCGCATCGTCGGCCGGGACTGGGAACGACTGGCCCGGTTCGGTCTCCCCCGCGAGGACTGGCTGCGCCGGATCGCCGACTTCTTCGGCGGCGTCCACGAGGACTACGCCCGCTCCCGGGGCAAGACCCGGTGGGCGGACAAGACCCCGCTGTACGCACTGTCCGTCGACTTCCTCGCCGAGGTCTTCCCCGACGCGCAGTTCGTGCACGTCATCCGGGACGGACGCGACGTGGTGGTGTCGCACCGCAAACGGTTCGGCTACTGGTCGGCAGTGAAGTGCGTGGTCAAGTGGCCCCGCTACATCCGGGTGGCGCGGGCCTCGGCAGCGGCGCTGCCCCCCGACCGTTACCTGGAACTTCGCTACGAGGACGCCGTCGGAGAACCGGAGAAGACCATGCGGACCCTGTTCGAGTTCCTCGGCGAGCCGTGGGAACCCGGTGCGCTCGACTACGGCGACAAGCCGCACGACGTGGCCGGCAAGTACACGGTGGAGGCCGACCGGCGGCGGGCCGCCGCCGGCACCGACTCCTCGATCTACGAGTCGCGGGTCGGCACGTACCGGCGGGAACTTGACCCGTTCCTGCGGATCCTCACCCGGGTCTTCTCCGGGCGTACGCTGCGTGAGCTGGGATACCGATGAGACGCCGCCGGGTGGGGCTGCTGGTCGGGGCGGTGGTCCTGGCGTTGACCGCCGGAGCCTGCACCAGCGACCCGGAGCCGGAGCCGAACCCGCCACCGCCCAGCGCCGCCCCGGACGGAGCCGGGCCGACCGGCGGGCCGGGACCGGCCACGGACGGTACGTCGAGCGTCCCGAACCCCTTCGGGGCGCACTGGGACTGGTCCCGGTACGACCAGTTCAAGCCCTACCTGGCCAAGATCTCCGGATCGGCGACGTACCAGGAGATCACCTGGTGTGCGATCGAGCGGACCAGGGGTGAGCGGGACTGGTCCGGGCTGGACCGGATCGCGCAACGCAGCAGGGACCTGAACATCACCCTGCACATCAAGATCCGGACCGGGATGTGCTGGGCGACCGGCGGCAGCCCGCAGTTCACCAGGGGGCAACTCAACAAGACCGAGTCGGCGATGCCCCTGGACATGGCCGTCTACCAGGGGTTCGTCACCGAGGTGGTGAAGCGGTACGCGCCGTACGGGGTGCGCCAGTTCGCCATCGAGAACGAGGTCAACGCCCCGCAGTACTGGGCGGGCAGCACCGCCGACTACAAGCGACTGGTCACCTCGGCGGCCGAGGCGATCCGGGCTGCCGACCCGCAGGCCCGGGTGGTCGACTCCGGGATCTCCAGCGTCGCGTACGGGATGGGGGTGGCCGACCGGCTGCTCCAGGCCGGGGACGAGCCCGGGGCGATCGCCGCGTACCAGGTCTACTTCCAACGCCGGGTCGGCACCCGGGGACAGAAGATCCCCCAGGTCGACGACGTGACGGTGCTACGCGGTGCGCTCGCCAACGACCAGAACTCCCGCAACCTTCAGTTCCTCGCCGCCACCGAGGAGCTGATCGCCGAGCGGGTCGTCGACGTCCGGCAGCTCCACTTCTACGAACACTTCTCCGCCGTCCCCGTCCTCCTGGACTACCTGCGGGCCCGCAGCCCCGAGGGGGTGCCGACGCAGGCGTGGGAGGTCGGCCAGTTCTGGCGCGACGGCGACGGCGACGCCGCGTCCCGCAGCGACGAGATGGTCAAGACGGTCAGCCAACTGGTGGCCGGCGGGATCGACCAGGTGCTCTGGCTGCCGCTGGGCTACAACCCGAACAACCGGGCCGGTTCCGAGGTCCGCTACGGCCTGCTCGACCCGGACGGCACCGAACGGTTGGCCGGCACCATGATGGCCGAACTGGCCGACGCCGCCCGGGACGCCACCATCGAACCGGTCGCCGAGAAGGGCCTGACCGGTGTGGCGTTCCGCCGGGGCGAGGAGAGCACCCTGGTCGTCTGGAGTTCCTCGGCGAGCACCGTGTCGGTCCCCGCCGCACCCGGGGTCACCAACGACAGACTGGGCACCGACTCCGCCGCCCGCTCCGGCGCTGTCACCATCGGCCCCTCCCCCGTCGTCCTCCGAGGCCCCGGCACCCCCACCACCCTCCTCTCCCCCATCCGCTGACCCCACCCCACCCCAACCCACCCCCCACCCCTCCCACCCCACCCTCCCTCCCCTCGGTCGGGAGCGTTGATCAAGGGGTTTGCGTCAATTCGGAGATCGACTCTGACGCAAACCCCGTGATCACCGGGGCAGGGCGGGGCGGCGGGGCGGCGGGGGTGGCGGGGGTGGCGGGGGCAGGGGGTGGCGGGGCAGGGGCGTAGGGGGGTCAGGCGGGCCACCAGGGGTGGGGGTGGGAGAGGAGGGTGGCCAGGGTGGCGTTGGGGGTGGCGAAGTGGTCGGTCAGGTGGGCGCGGAGGTCGGGGGTGAGTTCGCCGGAGGTCCGGTCCCTGCGTCTGGTGTGCCGGGCGAACTGCGGCGGGGCGTACGCCGCCAGGCCGAGGAAGCGCAGGACGTCCCCGTACACGGTGGCCGGGTCGGCGTAGAGGTCCTCGCTGCGGATGACGTGCAGGCGCTCGGCGGGAACGTGGGCGTACCACCTGTGCAGTTGCTCGGCGTACCTTCCCCGGGCCAGGTAGGAGTGGTTGCGCAGGGCGTGGTGGGCGGCGGGGGTGTCCGGGCCGTCGCGGAGCGCCTCGGCCAGCCGCTGCGGTTCGGCGGCGATCGCGTCGGCGAAGCTCAACGGTTCCAGCCCGTACGACAGGGTGTGCAGGTAGTGCGAGTAGGCGCGCTCCACCGGGTCGCGCAACAGCGCCACGAAACGGGCCTGCGGCAACAGCCGGGCCACCCGCTGCGGGACGCTCGGGTGGAACAGGTAGTAGGGGCTGGCCTCGAAGGTCTGCCGTCGGGGTGCCGGGGGCGGGAAGTGCGCCCGGTACCACCGCTCCCCCCGCTCGTGGTGCAGGGTGAAGAACTGGAGTTCCTTGCCGGTGGCAGCACTGACGTCCGGATGTCCGGCAAGGTAGGCGTGCAACGACGTGGTGCCGCAGCGCTGCCCACCGATGATCAAGAAGTCGGGCAGGGCCCCGGGAGGCCCGGGACGGGCTGCCCGCAGGTACGCCCGGGTGGCGCGTACCGTCCGGCGCAGCCGATCCACCCCACCCCGCCGCCCGGCGCTCACCGGGCCGCCCCGGACGCGGCGGTCGGGGTGCCGGCGGTGGGCGGCGGACCGTTGCGGCCCCGACCGCGTCGGCGGCGCAGGGTCCGCAGCACCATGACGTCCTCCTTGCTCAGTCCCAGGGCCAGCACCACGGCGAGGTAGCTGCCGGCGATCACCGTCAACCCGACGACCAGCGACCAGGGCCACTGCGGCACCAGGGCCTGCGCGCCCAGACCGGCGAGGGCCGCCACCCCGGCGGCGGCCACCCCCTTGAGCATCCCCGGGCTGAACGGCAGGGCACCGATCAGGTACCGGACCTGCCACACCCGGGCGATGTTGACCACGATGAGGGAGACGCTCCACGCCACCGCCGATCCGACGATCCCGTACGCCGGGATCAACCAGAGGTTCAGCAGCACGTTGATGACCAGGGCGGCCACGTTGTCGGCCATGTTCAACGCCACCCGGCCGGACATGTTGAGCACCGTCCCGCACGGCCCGGTGGCGGCGTTGACCAACTGCCCGAGGGCGAGGACCACAGTCACCGTCGCCCCGGTGGCGATGCTGCCGTCGAAGACCCGCAACAGGTCACCGGGGAGGATCAGCAGCGCCACGAAGGCCGGCAGCGACAACCGGACCACCCACCCGGTGGCCACCGTGTAGACCCGCCGGACGTCGGGCAGCGAACCCTGGTGGTACAGGTAGGCGATGTACGGACCGAACGAGGCGTTGATCGGGGCGAGGACGAAGATGGCGACGGTGACCAGCCGGGTGGCGACGTTGTAGACACCGATCTCCGGGTTGGCGAAGAACCCGAGCAGGAGGGTGTCCATCCAGATCAGCCCGGTCGAGGAGAGCGACGACGCCCAACTGACAGTGGAGAAGCCGAACAGCTGGCGGGGACGGTACACCGGGCGGGCCGGCTCGACGCGGCGCAGCAGCCGGGCCAGCGCCACCAGGGCGAGCACCGCCGCCGACCAGCCGGCCACCACCAACGCCCAGAACGCCCCGGTCAGACCGGCACCGGTGACCAGGGCCAGCACCGTGACCAGCAGCCGTGTCCCCGGTTCGTAGAGCTGCCCGATGTAGGTGAACGGACGCTGGGTACGCCACCCCCGGGTGGCGGCCAACGCCGCCTCGCAGATCGTGGTGGCGGGCAGGGTCAACGCCACCAGGCGCAGTCCGGTGGTCAGCCCGGGATCGTTGAGCTGTTCGGCGAGCCACGGGGCGGCGGCGGCGAGACCGGTGGCGAGCAGGACCGCGGACCCGACGGACACCCCCAGCCCGAGCCGGATGGTCCCGCGCAGGGCGGGGGCGTCGTCGTCGGCCAGGTGCACCGCCACGAACCGGGTCAACCCGGCCCGGAAACCGGAGAGCGACAGCAGCCCGAACAGGGACAGGACTGCGTAGCACTGGGCGTACCTGCCGACCTCCCGGACCCCGAGGACCCGCGCCAACAGCAGCATGATCAGGAAGACGGCCGCCTGGCTGAGCAGGGCACCCACCAGGTTCAGGCCCCCGCCACGGGCCATCCCCCGTACGTGCCGGTCCCCGGAGCCGGTCGCCTCGTCCGCCTCGGCCTCGGCGGCGGTCACCGGGGTCGCCGGCCGGTTCGGTTGCTCGGTCACGCCACGGGCCTACCGGGGACGCGTGTTCGTGTCGCCCACCACCGGTAGGACGACGGTGTCGTCTGCGCCGCGTCCCGACTGCCCGGCCTGCGGCTGCGCCGGCACCGGGGCGGCCCGCCCGGCGGCACCCCGACCGGCGGTGGTCCCGGCGACGGCGGGCGTGGCCCGGCCCCGGGAGAGCTGCTCCACCAACGCCACCAGCAGGACGGCCAGGAGCAGGCCGGCACCGGCCACCGGCAGCACCAGGTTGACCAGGGCCCGGGTCCGGTCGACCGCCTCCACCGCACCGAGGCTCGTCACCTGGGCCGGGTCGGCGGCCTGCGACTGGGCTCGGGCCCGTTGCAGACCCTGGCGGGCCGAGGCGAGACTGCCACTGGCGGTGTCGCGCTGGGCCAGCAGCGACTGGTACTGGGGGAGCTTCGGCCCCAGCCCGTCGAGACGCTTCTGCCCGTCGGTGATCGCCTTCTCGGCCTCGGAGACGCCGCGCCCGTTGCCCACCGCCTGCATCTGGAGCCGCTGCTGCCGCATCGTGGCGATCTCCTGCAGGGTGGACTGGTAGAGCCGGTCCGGCTGGCGGACCTTGTTCTCCTTCTCCCACTCGTCGATCACCTGGGTGGCGGTGGTCAACTCGTCGTTGGCAACCTTCACCTCGCTCTCGGCGATGTTGACCTGGCTGGCGAAGAGGAACGCCAGGGCGCGCTGGGCGGTCGCTGTCAGCACCGGGGCGACGGTGTCCCGGTCGGTCGCGGTGTAGGTCAGGGTGAGCTGACTGCTCGCGCCGACCTGGGCGACGGAGAGCCCGTCGCGCAGGGTCCGGGTGGACACCCCGGTGTCCCCGGCGACCTGGTCGACCACCTGGGGGGCGGTCACCGCCGCCGCGAAGGCCGCCGCGAACTGGCTGGCCGCCTGGGTGCCCGTGTACTGCTGGGCGGCGGTCCCGCCGACCAGCGCCGGGGCGGCGACGTAGGAGGTCGCCGCGTACCGGTCGGGGCCGGTCAGGACCACCAGTGCCGCCGCGCTCGCGGCGAGCAACGGGATCCCCAGCAGGATCCAGAGTCGACGCCGCGCGACCCGCAGATAGTCGACGATCTCCACCCTTGCGCTCCCCACTGTCTGATAGATCATCGGATGTCGCCTCCGACCGCCACCGCCGGGCCGGTTCCGGCCCGCACCGTCGTGGTGGTCGCGCCGGTTCCGGTCGCGCCCCTGGCGACCGCGCTCGCCGCAGCGGCGAAGGCCACGAAGTACCAGAGGGTGACCACGTTCGAGATCACGTTCGAGGCCGCGCTGACCGCCACGAAGGCGACGGCGCAGCCGAGGAACCCGACAGCGATCCCGCGTGGCAGGCTTCCCGGCGGGGCCCGGCGCAGCGCCGTCCGCCCGGTGTGCAGACAGAGCAACATCATCGCCAGGTACGCCCCCAGACCCAGGACCCCGGTCTCGACGTACGCGCGCAGGAAGTCGTTGTGCGGCTTCTTCGCCTCGTCGGCCTCGAACTTCGTCATGTTCGGCCCGACCCCGGTGACCGGGTTCCGGTTGGCCAGGGTGACGATCTCCGACCAGTAGCCGACCCGCCAGGCGAGGGTGTTGCCGGTGGGGCCGCCCCCGACAGCGGTGCTCTGCCCGATCTGCCCGAACCGGTCGGCCACCGTCGGCAGCAGGGTGACGCCCACCACCACCGCCAGGCAGAGCGCCACCAGCATCCGCTTGCTGCGGTGCAGCACGGCGACCACCACCAGTCCGATTCCGGCCCCGAGGATCGCGCTACGGGTGTTGGTGAGCAGCAGGAACACCAGCGACAGGGTGAGCAGGACACCCATCGGGACCCGCCACCGCCGCTCCAGGTACCTGTGGACACCGAACCCGAAGATCACCATGAACATCAGGTACCGGCCGAACGTGGTCGACTGGGTGAACGGGCCGCTGATCCGGGTGAAACCGCCCTTGACCTCGGCCGGAGGGCTGCCCAGCAGGGACATCACGACCGTGTAGCCGACCGCGAGGGCCAGCGAGGCGTACACGGCCAGCAGGATCCGCCGGACCGCCGGGAGGTCCGGCATCAACTGCTCCAACACCAGGAACATCACCACGACGGTGGCGATCCGCAGCGCCTCCAGGAAGCTGGGCGTCGGCTGGGCCGCTCCGAAGGCGCTGACCAGGCCGGTCGCGCCGACCAGGAGCAGGGCCACACCCAGGGGGGAGGTCCGGAGCCGACCGTGGCGGCGCAGCTGGGCGGCCAGCCACAAACCGGCGGCGAGCAGGAACAACACGGCCAGGATCGTCGACGGGTCCGACAGCCGGCCACCGGCTCCCCCGTCGGCCCGTCCGGCGGTGGGTCCGCTGAGCTTGAACAGGTCGACGCAGGAGCGGACCGCGAGCATCAGCATCACGTACGCGGCGAACCGGGTCAGGGCGAGGACTCCGACGATCAGCCCGACGACCAGCACCAGGGGCAGCACCATCCGGACCCGGTCGCCCTCGCTGCCTGCCACGCCGGACAGGACCGCCGCCACGGCGCAGAGCAGCGCCGCGCCGCCGGTGAGCAGCCGTACGGTCAGGTCGGGGACCTGTCGGCGGGCCGCCGGTCGGGTCGCGTCGTCGACCCGGGTCGCCGGGGCGTCCGGCGTCTCCTGGTCGCGTACCGCGCCGTGCCGCTGTCCGTCCATCGCCCGCCGACCACTCGCTCGTAGGTGTGCACAGGGGTTGTGATCCGCCGATCGCCTCCATGCGGGACCAGGGGAACGGCCTAATCTAACGGGTCCCACCGGCAGGGCATATGGGCCGTTGCGCCGGGTCTGCCCGACGCATCGTCGGCCCCGCTCGGTCCGGGCGTCCGCGCGGGGCACCTGCGCTACGGAACGCGTTGAGCGGGGTCCCTTCCCTGCCTCGGGGGGCGCAGGGTGAGGTAGAGGCGTTCCAGGTCGCGGGCGGCGGCGTCCCAGCTGTACTCGACGAGGACCCGGTCGCGCAGCGCACCGGCACCGACCCGTTCGGCGTCCAGGTCGGCGGTCACCGTGTCCAGCGCCCGCACCAGGTCCGTCTCGTCGCCCTCCCGGAACAACCGGCGGCCCGGGGCGTCCCGCTCCAGCACCTCCACGTGCGGTTCGATGTCGCTGGCCACCACCGGCAACCCGTACGACGCCGCCTCCAGCAGGGTCAGCGGCAACCCCTCCAGGCGGGACGGCTGGACGAAGGCCGCCGCGTGGGAGTACAACTCGGCGAGCAGGTCACCGTAGGCGAACCCGGTGAACACGATGCGCGGGTCGTCGCCGGCCTCCCGGCGGAGCCGGGCGACGAAGTCGTCGGTGAAGGCGGACCCGCCGACCACTGCCAGCCGCAGCGGGGTGCTCGACCGCCGGAACGCCCGGATCAGCAGGTCGGCGGACTTCTCCGGCACCAGCCGACCGACCAGGAGCAGATACCCGCCGGGGGTGAGCCCGAAGCGGGTCAACTCCTGCTCCGGCATGTGCTTGGGGCTGGACACCCCGTTCGGAATGTAGTGGGCGGCCCGGCCGAACCGCTCGGCGTAGTGGGCGGCCAGTCCCCGCGAGACAGTCACCAATCCGTGCGGTACGGGCCCACTGAGCCGGTACGCGGCACCGAGGACGGTACGCGCCGCCCGGCCCCACTTGTTGCGCTGGTTGTCCAGCCCGTGCACCGTCAGCACCACCCGGGCGCGGCTGGTGTAGCGGGGCAACGGAGCGAGCAGGACCGGGCCGAGTCCGTGGTAGTGGACGACGTCCGGCCGCTCGGTCATGGCCGCGACGGTCGAGGTGGTGGAGTGCACAATCGCGTCGAGGTGTTTGCTGGCGACGGTGGGTGCCCGCCGCAGCCGGATCCCCCGGTACGACGGGTCGGTGACGCCGCCGTAGCTGTCCCGGCAGTAGACGGTCACCTCATGGCCGAGGGTGGCCAGCCGGCTCGCCATCTCCTCCACGTGCCGCTCGATCCCGCCGAACGTGGCCGGTACCCCCTTCTGGCCGATCATCGCCACCCGCAGGGGGCGCCACCCCGGCGGGCGGTCCTCGTCGGCGCGGGGCGGTCCGGGCTGCGGCAGACCGACCGCCTCGGTGGCGTGATCGTGCGAGTGCACAGTGTCCATCCCCCCACGGAGTGACTCCGAAGCCCCTGGTCAGGCACTCCACGCCCCGGACGCTAAATCATGATCGGCCAGGCGGGACAGGGCCGGACAGCCAGGCGAACAGACACGTTCAGCCGGTTGCCCGACCGGCGCACCGTTGATCCTCCCGACCTCCATCGGCGACGTTCGACGCCACGGCTCCGGTTACCCTCGACACCCGCTCCATCGCCCAACGTCACCCGGCGTCGAATCGGTACGGCCGGACGAGGGGGTTTCGAATCCGGCGGTACCGCCGTGTCACAGGTCGCTGCCGCCGTGCAGCCGGCACGCCCCCGGGCACCTCCACCGAGCAGTGGGAGGCCGGCTGCTCCAGCCGACCTCCCACGCCGTCGGACTACCGTGGTCCGTGGCCCTGGCCCGGGTTCTGTGGGTTGGCACCGTGTCCCTGTTGCCGGTGGGGGCGCTGGTGGCTGCCGGACGGCTGGGGTCGACCGGCGGGCAGGTGACCCCACCCGGCTGCCGCCGAGGCGACCTGCTCGACACCGGGTGTCTGTCGTGAGGGATACAGCATCCCGAACCCCGACTGCTGTGGGGGCCGGAATCCGTATCGGGGCTGGTCCGACTGAGGACCGGGACCCGGCAGAGGCACGTACCTCATGCCCGGCCGCTCGGCGAGGAGGACTCGACGGGCCTGCCTGCTCTCCACGAACTCCTGTCGGGCCGACAAGGGAACCCGTTCGTTCGGCGTCCACGCGGGAGCACGCCGTTTGCGGAACCAGTACCTCCTCAGTTCACTGTCGAAGTTCCGCGCGTCCTCGACCGTGGGGTTCGCGAAGACCGCCCGCAGCCAGACATCCTCCCTGAGTCGTCTCTCCCTTGTCGCCGTGATGTCCTGAACAAGAAAGCGCCTACTGCCCCGGCGCAGATACTCCTCGTAAAGCTGATCGGACATCGTCGAATCTTCCGGCCCGAGGCGGCGGGAGGTCCCGCCGAACCGCTCGACGGCCAGGGCCAGATCCTCGGGCGAGGCACCGGAGCCACTGAGCAGCATTCCAACGTTGCCCGACAGGTCCAACTCCGGCCGCCAGAACGGCCTCAGGCGACCCCACACCTCCTCGAAGACGACACGGAGTTCACCCTCCTCAAGCGGCGGCTCCCTGCGGGCCTGCAGTACATCCTCGACGTTCTCGACGAAGACCGAGCCTTCCGCGGACGCGACGAAGTCATCGGGGATCCTCTCCGGATTTTCGAAGTCTCCGCACTCCTGGGCAAACCGCCTCAGCCGCCCGTCGAACGCCCGCCGAACCTCAGACACCTCAGACCAGCCGTAGCTCCGCACGATCCGGTCGAGTTCTTTCTGGTATTCGTCACCAAAGGGCTGGTCGTACCCGACAGAGTCCATTTCTACCCACCTCTGGAATCAACACTTCCACCACCACCTCATCGGAAATTCCAGTCGGCTACCTCAGCCCGTGTCCCTGGGCGGAGTTGTGGGGGTTCGGACCGTATCCCTGCTGTGGCGGCCGCGGCCCCCTCTGCGGCGGATAGTGGGGGTCCGGGACAGCACCAGGCCCGGGGCGACCCTGGACGGTGGTGGGCTGGATCCTTCCCGGACCGAACTGCATCGCCGCGATCTGGTCGATGCTGTACGCCTGGCCCCCCGGGTACCCCGGCACGTCCTGCCGCTGGGGTCCGTAGCCCACCATCGGCTGTCCCTGCGGGCCGTGACCCGGCACGTACCCGCCCGGGGCCGGAGCCTGCCGGTACGACTGCATCGCAACCTGCTGCGCCGCGTACGGACCGGGCGTCGGCTCGCGGGACGGGTCGCCGTACGGCACCGCCCGGCCCGCGCCCTGACCCTGCCACCCGGAAGGCCCGGGAGCCTGCCACCCGGCAGGCGGAGGCCAGGGAGCCTGCCGACCGGGGCGCATCGGCTGTTGCTGAGGGTGCCCCCGACCTGGCTGCAGTGCCCGCCGCGGACCGAGCAGAGCCTTCCGCGCTGCCCCCGATTCCACGAAGTCGCGCCGGACGAACTGCGGAACACGCTCGCTCGGTTCGAGTTCGTCCTGGAAAGATCCCGTCTCGCGAGACCAGTAGCGTAGCAGCGCCCTGTCGAAGTCGAGGGCATTCTGCAGGGTAGGCCTCGGGAACACCGCCTTGAGGTTCTCGTCCTTCTCCAACTGTTTCTGACGCGCCTCCCTGATGTCCTTGAGCAGGAATCCTCTGCTTCCACTCTTCAGGTACGCCTCGTAGACTCGATCGCTTATTTTTGATTCGTCCTCCTTCCGGTAGCCCCAGCGCAACGCAAACTGTTCGACCGCCAGGTGCAGGTCGTTCTTGGGGAAGTCTGCACCGTTCCCACTGAGCAGCATGTTGATGTTGTCTTCGAGATCTATCTCCGACCGCCAGAATCGAGGGCCGCAGGAATCGGAAGCCGTGTAGTCGACTGTGGCGAAATCGCTGCCCTGCGGGCTCGCCGCACTCGGGCTTCCCGCGGCGGTGCTCGCCACACCCGGGCTCATCGGCATCGGTGCTCTCGCCGGCGGGCTCTCCGCACCCGGGCTGAAGGGGTTGTAGGGGAGCGCTGCCGGCGGGGAGTCGTACTGCTGTTGGAGCCAGCGCTCAGCGTCTTCGTTGACCGGGGGATTCCTCAACGCGAAGAGCTCGGGCTCCTCCTCGACCCTCGGGGAGGTCAGCCCTCGGAGTGCGTGCTCCACCGCCTCGACGTAGTCGGAACCCTCTTGGGTGCCGAGGAAGTGGTCGGGAATCTCCGGGTCCCGAGGTCCGTAGCCGAGGCCGGATTGCTCCACCCACCGGGTCAACCGGTCGTCGAGCGTCTGCTTGGCTCTTTCAAAATGCCAGCCGTGCGTCTTCAGAACTCTGTCGAGCTCCCTGTCGTAATCGTCCATGACGGTGCTCCCGTGGATCGCCGATCGGTCACACCGACTACGGCCCGCGACGGGCGGCGGTTCGAGACCTGTCGAAGAAACCCGTACCGTCCTCTGTGGCCTCTGAGGTCTCGGTCGAGTGTCCGGTCAGGGCTAGGATGGCCAGCGGTCCGGCCCGGGACGAGCCGGGACTGCCGTCGAGAGACCTCGGAGGTCTGGATCATGACCGCGTCGTCGGAATCGGAGCAGGTCAGCCGGTTGTCGGACCGGATCGACACCACAGTGGCGCACCCGGCCCGGCGGTACAACTACTGGCTGGGCGGCAAGGACAACTTCGCCGTCGACAGGGCCTCCGGCGACCAGATCGCCGCCCTCTACCCGGCGATCCGGACGGTGGCCCGGGAGAACCGGGGGTTCCTCCAACGGGCGGTACGGTTCCTGGCTGCCGAGGCGGGCGTCAGACAGTTCCTCGACGTCGGCACCGGCATCCCCAGCGCCGACAACACCCACGAGGTGGCCCAGTCGGTGGCCCCGGAGTCCCGGGTGGTCTACGTGGACAACGACCCGATGGTCCTGGTGCACGCCCGGGCGCTGCTGGCCAGCTCTGCGGCCGGTGCCACCGCCTACCTCGACGCCGACCTGCGGGATCCGGAGCGGATCCTGGCCGACGCCGAGCTGCACCGGACCCTCGACCTGTCCCGGCCGGTGGGGCTGATGCTGATCGCTGTGGCGCACTTCCTGCACGACGACGACCGGCCGTACGACCTCGTCGCCCGGCTGGTGGACGCCCTCCCGTCCGGCAGTTACCTGGCGTTGAGCCACGTCACCATGGACTTCATGCCGCCGGAGATCCTGGCGCAGATGGCGGCGCAGGCCGCCAGCGGCCGGATGCGGACGGACGGCTACCCCCGGTCGCGGGAGCAGGTCGCCCGGTTCTTCGACGGCCTGGAGCTTGTGGAACCGGGCATCGAGGCGGTCAGCCGGTGGCGCCCCGAGGCACCCCTGGAGGACCTACCCCCGCTGGCAGACACCTCCATCTACGGCGCACTAGCCCGCAAACCCTGACCCCCCACCCCCACCCCCACCCCCACCCCATCCCACTCCCCCACCCCCGACCACCCCGGTGATCAAGGGGTTTGCGTCAGAATCCGGCGTGGCGATGACGCAAACCCCTTGATCAACGAAAGAAGCAGGGGTCAGGGGCGGGTGGGGGGGTTGGGGTGCAGGTGGGTGAAGAGGTCCTGGTAGGCGTCGAGGCCGTGTTCGGCGGCGAAGAGTTTGCGGGCCTCCCGGGCCTTGGCGTCCCGCCAGTCGGCCGGGGCCGCGCCCAGCTCCAGGATCGCCCGGTGCAGCGCCGGCGGATCCCGGGGTGGGACGACGGCACCGAACTGGGTGGCCAGGACCGGGTACCGCCCGCCGGGCAGGTCGGTGGTGACCGACGGGACACCGCACATCATCGCCTCGGCCTGGACGATGCCGAACGACTCGGCCACCGACGGCAGGGCGAACACGTCGATCGAGGCGTAGAAGTCGTCGATCTCCTTGCCGCGCAGCTCCCCGAGGACCTCGATCCGGTCGTCGGCGCCGATCTCGGCCCGGATCGCGGCGAGGTCGTCCCCGCCCATCACCGTCTTGTAGTTGCCGCCGATCAGCAGCCGGGCGTCCGGATCGGTGATCTTCCGGAAGGCCCGGACCAGGTAGGGGATCCCCTTGTCCTCGACGATCCGGCCGAGGAACCCGACGTGCAGTCCCCCGGTACGCCGGTACCGGGGCTGCCCGCCCCGACGGTCCAGGCAGGGTGCCGGGATGAACCGGTGCTCCCGGCGTCGCATCGTCGGCCAGAACTTCGACGCGTGGGCCTGGTCGTCGCTGTAGGCGACCACCGCTGCGGAACGGCGCAGCGCCGCCCACGAGGTGACGTCGGAGGCCGCGACGGCGACCCGGTTGAGCAGGCCCGGCGGCAGGTACAGGTCGATGTGGAGCATGCTCACGATCGGGGTCGAGCCGACGAGCTGGGCGACCACCGCCCCCTCGGCCATCGGCAGGTTGAGCAGGAACACCCCGGAGCGGCGGGCGAGCCGGGCGGCCAACACCGGATACTCCGGGCTGATCTGCGCCCGGGTGATCTGCCCGAGGACCCGGGCACGGTACACGTCGACCCCGTTGATCGTCTCGCGCAACGGGGTGGACCTGTCGTGCTGACTGGTCACCACGGCGACCCGCCAGCCCCGGGCGGCCAGCCCCTCGGCGACGGTCTGCGCGGTGTGGGTCACCCCGCTCATGTACGGGGTGTAGTAGGTGAGGGCCACTGTCAGGTCGTACCGGGGTTCGGCGGTGCTCATCGGGTGCGACGTCCTTTCCAAGCTGGCGAAACGGTGGCGGGAGGGGTCACAGGGAGACGACGGCGAGCTGTCCGGTGTGGTCGGAGAGTCCGGCCGGGTCGACCATCAGGTACCTGTGCACTGTCACGTCGTCGGTGGTGAAGAGCCAGTCGAGCCGCCACAGCGGCAGTCCGTAGCGGGCCCACGAGACCGGGTAGGGCGAGCCCAGGGCGGGGCTGGCGTCGACGAGGCGGTCCGGGATGGTCCGCAGCAGGCGCATCGCCGAGGAGGTGTTGAGGTCTCCGGCGAGCAGGACCGGGTGGGGGTTGTCCTCGACGTCTGCGGCGAGCGCCCGGTAGTCGGCCTGCCGCAGGTCGTGGCGGGCCAGCGTGTCGTCGGCGGTGTCGGAACGGCGGGCGGGCAGCCCGACCATCGGCACGTGCAGGTGGGAGTTGTACACGGACAGGACCCTCCCGCCGACCAGCAGGTCGGTCCGGAGCGTCTTGACTGTGTGGTACTCCGGGAGGCGGGAGTCCGCCGGGGGCAGGTCCGGCCACCGACGGTCCAGGAACGGACGCAGGTCGACGGGGTGTTCCCGGACGATCGGGTACCGGGAGACGGTGACCAGCTCCCCGACGGCGGCGACGTGGAATCCGGGGAACTCCCGGCGCAACCGGTCCAGGCCGTCCACGGGCAGCGGGTCCAGCTCCGGGGTGAGGTACAGGTACTCCTGGAGCAGGTACACGTCGGCGTCCTGGGCGTGCAGGTAGCTGTAGAAGCGGTCCGGGTCCCGGGTGCGCTCGCCGTCGGGGCCGATGGCCAGGAGTTCGTCCCAGTACCAGGTGTTCCAGGCGAACACGGTGACCGCGTCCGCCGGGGCGGGGGGCGGCCGGTGCCAGAGCGTGGCGGCCACGACCCCGTTGCCGGACCAGCCGAGGAGCAACGCCGCCACCGCCAGCCCGAGACCGACCAGTCGGGCCCGCCGCCGCACCGCCACCGCGACCACCACCACCAGCAGCAGCGGTACGACGAGGAGGGCCACCGGGGGCAGCAGGTCCGGGAGGTTCCACCACCAGGCCCGGCCGGACAGGTACGTGTGGGACAGCACGAACAGCAGCCACGCCCCGGCGACGACCGGCCAGGCCACCGTGCCTCGACCCGGGCGTCGGGTCACCGGGGCCGGGGCCGGGTCGGTGACGGCTGTCATCAGGCCCCCCGTGCGGCGAGCAGCAGCACCCCGGAGAGGGTGGCCCAGAGGGCCGCGTTGGCCACCATGACGGGGTCACGGACGAGGACCCGTACCGGGTTCTCACCGGCGTCGTGGACCAGGACGAGTTGCAGGTAGCGGAAGAGCCCGAAGATGGCCAGCGGGGTGAGCAGCACCGCCGCGATCGACGCGTGGGCGGCCAGGGGCGCCTCGTCGCGCAGGTAGAGCAGGTAGCTGCCGGCGGTCAGCGCGGCGGAGAGCTGCATCAGCTGGTCGGTCAGGGGCACCGTGTAGCCCCGCAGGGCGGGTCGGTGCGTACCGCCGCTGTTCTTCAGCTCGTGTCGGCGCTTGCCGAGGGTGAGCAGCAGGCAGAGGGTGAACACCGCGGTGAGCAGCCACCCGGAGACGGTGGTGCCGGTGGCGAGGTAGCCCTGCATGAGACGCAACGCGAACCCGCTCGCCACGAGGAAGACGTCGAGCAGCGGAACGTGTTTGAGCCCCAGGCAGTACCCGAGGTTGAGCAGCAGGTACACCCCGACCGGCCAGGCAGTGGCCGGGGTGAAGGTGCTGAGCACCCCGGCCAGGGCCGCCGCCACCACCGCGGCGAACACCACAGCCACCCGGGGCGTCACCCGGCCGGAGGCGATCGGTCGGTGCCACCGGGCCGGGTTCGCCGCGTCCCTGCGCCGGTCGACCATGTCGTTGAGGACGTACACCAGGACCGAGGTCAGGATGAACGCGGTGACCGCCCAGACCAGGTTGGTCAGGGGGGTCCGTCCCCAGGACTGCGGGTCCAGCAGCGGTACCGAGACCACCAGCAGGTTCTTGGGCCACTGACCGGGGCGGGCGAGTTGCACCAGGGCGCGGACCAGGGTGCCGGCCTGCCGCAGCGGGAACTCCCCGGTGGGTCGCGGTCCGGTGGCGGGGACGACGAGGGGTTGGGTGACCGGGGCCATCAGAAGAACGCCTTCGCCACACGCAGCGCCCCCTGGGACCAGGGTTCGCGACTGGTCCGGCCGGTCGACGGTCGGGTCCGCCCGGTTTCCCGCTGCTCCCGCCACCACCTGAAGGTGCGCAGCAGGGCGTCCTGGTTGGAGTGGGTCGGGGTGAACCCGAGTCGCCGACGCACCTTGTCGGTGCTGACGTAGGAGTCGGCGAGGAGTTTGTGCAGGAGTCTGTCGTACACCGGGGAGAGCCGGGCCTTGCGCAACGCCCGCAGGGTCAGCAGCGCGGGCCGGGCGGGCACCGACACCACCCGGCGGCGGTGACCGGCGGCGTCGAGGACGGCCTGGAAGTCCTCGCGGAGGGTGCCGAAGTCTGCGGCGGCGACGTTGTACGTGTCGTTGGCGACGTCCTCGTCGGCACCGAGGGCGACCCGGACGCACTCGGTGAGGTCCTCCACCGCGCACATCTGGATCCGCACGTCGCCCCGGCCGAGGATCGGGAAGTGCCGCCCCTCCTCGGCCCACTCGAAGAGCATCGCGAACAGGCCCATCCGTCCCGGCCCGAGAAAGGTCTTGGGTCGCAGCATCGGGACGCAGAGCCCGGCGGCCCGGAACTCCTCGACGACCTCCTCGGCGGTGGCCTTGGCCCGGCCGTAGGTGTCCACCGGCTCCCGGGGGTGTTCCTCGGGGGTGGGTACCCGGGTGGGCAGGCCGTACACGGCGGTGGTGGAGACGTGGACCACCCTCGGCACCCCGGCGTCACGGGCGGCGGTGAGCACCGTACGGGTGCCGTCCACGATCACCGACCCGATCTCCTGCGGAGCGTAGCTGGGCAGCGCTGCGGCGCAGTGGACCACCGCACCGGCACCGGCGAACGCGGCGGTCATCGCGGCCCGGTCGCGGACGTCGGCGACGGTGGCGGGGATCCCGGGGTCGCCGGGGCGGACGTCCACTCCGTGTACCGGCAGACCCTCGTCGCGCAGCCGCCTGACGACGAACCCGCCGAGCATTCCGCTGGCTCCGGTGACCACCGTCGGGCCCGGGGGCGCTGGAGTCACCACGACGCGCTCACCTTCTCCCGGACGAACCCGGTGAGCAGACGGCGCAGCCCCAGGGCCAGGGTGGCGTCGAGGGCCTCCAGGAAGTACTCCAGGTCGGCCGGTTCGATCATGAGGGTGGGGGCCACCATCAGGGGATTCTCCACGTTGGGGCTGTAGTACGTCATGATCTTGTGCGCCCGGTAGAGGTGCGAGATCACCGACAGGGTGATCAGCTTCGTGCCGAAGCGGGGGTCGTTGGCGAACCCGGGGACCAGCTTCCCGGCCAGGTCCAACAGCTTCGGGCCGCCGGCGAGGAAGACGCCGTGCAGCGAGCCGACCCCGGCGACCCGGTCCACCGCGTCCGGGTGGGCCTTGCGGATCCGGTCCAGGCCGGGGCCGAGGATCGCCTCGATCTGCCGGGCCCGCCCCGGGAAGTCCTCCTCCACCGTCACGTTCACCGCCTCGATGGCGGTGGCGGTCTCCTCGCCGAACCCGTAGTACGTGGTGCTGTGCAGGATCACGTCGGACAGCCGGTCGTACGCCCGCCGGAACAGCCGCTCCCGGGCGGTGTAGCCGGAGATCGACGCCTTGCCCCCGCCGAGGGACTTGGAGTAGACCAGGATGTCCGGCAGCAGTCCCTCGTACCGCATGAAGTAGAAGAGACTGCCGGTCTTGCCCCACCCGGTGTACACCTCGTCGAAGATCATCACGATGTCCTCGTCGGTGCAGATCTGCCGCAGTTCCCGCAGGGCCGACTCCGACCAGCAGCGCATGCTGGAGGCGCTGTACGGCTCGACCATCAGCGCGTACACGTCGCATCCGCCGTCGGGGCGACGGGTGGACTCGATCGCCGCCCGGACCGCCGCCACGTCCCCGTACTGGTGGACGACGGCGTTGGGCAGGCCGGGGAAGCGGAAGTGGTTCTCCGCCGACCCCGTCAGGCTGCCCGCCCCGAGGGTCTTGCCGTGGAAGCTGATGTCGGCGCGCAGGATCGTCTGCCGCTTCCCCCCGTGGTACTTGTACGCCATCTTGATGGCACCCTCGTTGGCCTCCGCCCCCGAGTTCGGGAAGTACGAGATGGACAGGTCCCCGGGGAGGAGTTCGGCGACGTTGTGACTCAACGCGGCAAGGTACGGCGAGAAGAACGCCTTGTGCACCTCCATCCGGCGTTCGGCGGCGAACCGGGCCCGGGCGGCGAGGATCCGGGGGTGGTTGTGGCCGTGGTTGAGCACGCCGACGCCACCGGAGAGGTCCAGGACCCGGTTGCCGTCACGCAGGTGGATCCAGGCCCCCTCGGCCCGCTCCACCAACTCCCGGCCGAACCCGAAGGTGGTCATCAACGACACCTGGGACTTGCTGACGTACCGGCGGTAGAGGTCGTGGACCTCGCGTACCGTCAGTGCCTCGCACTCCTCAAGACCGATCAACCTGGGCATGTACCCTCTTCTCTGTTGTCTGCGCCGCATCCGCGGCGGACGACCTCCGGTTAACCACCGCCACGTCGCGCAGCAGGGCGACGGCGGCGCGGGGCAGGCCCGCGCCGAGCCCGGCGACGAGGGCCGTGTGGGAGAGCAGGTGCAGTCCGGCGGCGGTCAGCGCGAACCCCGCCCCCCGCAGCCGGTACGCCAGGCGCAGGAACTCCGCGTTGGCGGCGACGAACCCGGCGACCAGCACGGGCCAGGCCAACGCCGCCACCGGCGCGAACGCCGCCACCGGCAGCACCACCAGCGCCAGTGCGGAGGTGACCAGGGACAGCTGCGCGTCCCGGTCCAGTCGCCGGTACCGGCCGGTGGACATCAGGTCGGCCCGCTCGCCGGTGACCGCTCCGCCCCGCTGGCGACGTCGGGTCCGGACCATCAGGGCCGGTTTCGTGCGGGCCCGTACGTACTGTTCGCGCAGCAGCGGGGCGAGCCTGTCGACGTCGTCGTGCCGGGTGGTGACCCGGTCGGTGGCGACGAGACGGTACCGGCCCGGAAGCCGGGTGCCGAACTCGTCGTCCTCCCCGTCGCGCAGCCGCTCGTCGAACCCGCCGGTGGCGGTGAAGACCTCCCGGGGTACGAGGGTCGCGGCGAACAGCGCCCCGGTCTCCCGGCCGACCGTACGCCGCCGCCAGAAGTGTTCGAACGCCACCCGGTACGCCTCCACCGGACCGTCGTCGAACAACGGCTCCGGCGCATAGATCCCCTGCACCATCCCCACCCCCACACCACCCCGCAGAATCCCCACCGCCTCCTCGATCGCATCCGACGCCAACGCCGTATCCGAATCCACGAAGAACACCAACGGCGCAGAACACGACGCCACCCCCACATTCCGCGCCGCCGCCGGACCCCGATTCACCGACTGCACCACCAACCGCACCGGAAACTCCGCCACGATCTCCCGCGAACCATCAGTCGACGCGTCATCCACCACCACCACCTCCACCGGCGCCAACGACTGCCCCAACACCGACTCCAGACACGCCCGCAACGTCTTCGCCTTGTTGAAGTTCGGCACCACCACCGCCACCCGCGCCGCCCCGTCCCCCACCCCGACCGGTGGAACCGCCCCCGGCGGCGCCGCCCCGGTCACCGGGCACTCCCCCGGGCCAGCGCGTAGGCCACCCGGAGGGTCCCCACGCCGGTGCCGAGTACGGCCAGGACGTAGAGCAGCAGGTGCATCCCGGTGGCGTACGCGGCGAACCCGGCACCCCGGATCCGCCAGGTGAAGCGCAGGAACCGGTGGCTCGGCACTGCGGAGGCGACCACCAGCAGCGCCCAGACCGGCAGCAGCCACGGTTGGAAGGGGACCAGCGGCAGGGTGAGCAGCCCCAGGCCGGAGAAGACCAGTCCGGTCGGGGAGATCGCGTTGACCCGCATCCCGTTGCCGGCGTTGCGCCGACGACCGGCCCGCAGCATCACCATCGGGGTGTCGGTGGCGAACCCGAACTGCTCCCTGACGAAGGGAAGGAACCGGTCCACGTCGTCGTGCCGGGTGACCACCCGGTCGGTGACGACCAGCCGCCACTGCCGAGGCATCCGGGTGCCGAACTCGGTGTCCTCCCCGGTGCGCAGCCGCTCGTCGAACCCGCCGGTGGCGGTGAAGACCTCCCGACGGATGAGGCTGGCGGCGAAGAGGGTCGCCGCCCGGGGGCGTCCCACGCTGCGCCGCCGCCAGAAGTGTTCGAACGCCACCCGGTACGCCTCCACCGGACCGTCGTCGAACAACGGCTCCGGCGCATAGATCCCCTGCACCATCCC
>NZ_JBEPEQ010000040.1:0-46037 GCF_040300925.1 Micromonospora sp. NPDC000207 | reverse complement strand
ACCCCGACATCGTCGGGGTGCCCGGCTCGTTCGTGCCCGGCTCGTTCGTGCCCGGCTCGTTCGTGCCCGGCTCGTTCGATCAGTCGGTCAGCCTCCCGGTGAGGGAGACGGGGACTCCGGGGCGGGGCTGCCGGTCGGTGCCGGGGTCCCCGACGCTCCGCCCGCCGCCTGCTGGGCGCGCTGGAACGCGGCCATCGCCTCGTCGAGTCGCTTCAACGCCTCCCCGTACCGGCCGAAGTCACCGGAGGTCTGCGCAGCCCGGAGCTCGGTGATCGCGGCCTGGACCTCGTTGGCTGCGGCGGCCATGTCACCGGTCATCGGAGCCGGTGGGGTGGCCGGGGTCTCCGGCGGGGTCTCCCCGTCCCCGGCAGGCGGAGGCGAAGGAGGAGGTGCCTGGTTGCCGGCCCGCTTGCCCTGTTCGACGAGCGCCTCGATTCCCTCGGAGACGCTGTTGGCCAGCACCACGTACGAGCCGCCGTCACCGTAGGACATCAGCACCCGCTGAAGCAGCGGCGGCGCGTTCTCCTGGTTGGTCTTCACGTAGACCGGCTCGACGTACAGCATGCCGTTGGCGAAGGGCAGGGAGAGCAGGTTGCCGTACTGCACCTGGGCCTGGTTGGAGGAGAGCAGGTTCAACTGCTGCCTGATGTCGGCGTTGTTGGTCATCTGCTGGTGCACCTGCACCGGTCCGGAGATCCGGGTCTGGTCCGGCAGGTCCAGCACCTCCAGCCTCGGCTCCCCGTCCACGTACGACCCGCTGATCAACGCGGCGAGGTTCTGCCGTCCGTTCGGGGTGACCGCCGAGGTGAGCTGGAACCTCGGCTCCTCCTGGCCCGGGAACTGGGTGTAGAGGTAGTACGGAGGCTGCCGCTGCCCGCTGTCCGGGTTGTCCGGGACGCTCGGCACCTGCCAGAAGTCCTGGGCGGAGTAGAAGTCGCCCGGGTCGGTCACGTGGAACCGGGTGAGCAGGTTGCGCTGCACCTTGAACAGGTCGGCCGGGTACCGGAAGTGTTCGGACAGCTCGGCAGGGATCTCCGACTTCGGCCGGACCAGTTCGCCGCCGAACGCCTTGTTCCAGGCCTTGAGCACCGGGTCGTTCTCGTCGAACTGGTACAGCGTGACGGTGCCGTCGTACGCGTCGACCGTCGCCTTGACCGAGTTGCGGATGTAGTTGACGTTCTCCCGGGCCAGCTGGAAGGTGCCCCGGCCGGTCAGCTCGTCGGCGGTCTCCTGCTGGAGGTTGACCCGCTCGGCGTAGGGGTAGCTGACCGAGGTGGTGTAACCGTCGATGATCCACTTGATCCGGCCGTCCACCACCGCCGGGTACGGGTCCCCGTCGACGGTCAGGAAGGGCGCGACCTTCTCCACCCGGTCCCGGGGGTTACGCACGTAGAGCAGCTTGGAGTTCTCGTTGACCCGGTCGGAGAGGAGGAAGTTCGACTCCTGCTCCTTGACCGCGTAGAGCAGGCGGCGGGGGAAGGAGCCGATGTCGACGCCGCCGGAACCGGTGTAGGTGTAGAACTCGCCCGGCCCCGCGCCGTCGCCGCTGTCCCCGACGGGCCTGTCGAACTCGGCGTTGCGCTCCGGGTCGGTCTGCCCGACGATCGCGTAGTCACCGGGCTCCATCCGCTCGCCGTAGTAGACCCGGGGCTGCTCCGTGGGGATGGTGTCGGCGCTGGAGGTGCAGCGCTCGCCCTGGGCGTTCTGCTCCTCCTGCTGGTCGTTGGCGTCGTCCAGGAAGCCGGAGACGAAGTACGGCTGACCACCGCAGACCACCCGGTTGCCGGGGGCGGCGACGAGGCCGTACCCGTGGGTGTAGACGGTGTGCCTGTTGATCCAGGTGTTCTGCTGGCCGCTGAGCTGCCGGTAGTTGATCTCCCGGAGGCCGACCACGTAGTCCTGGGTGCGCCCGTCGACGGTGTACCTGTCGACGTCGAGCTTCTCGCCGAAGTCGTAGAACTGTCGGACCTGCTGCCGCTGCGTGTAGGTCTCGGAGACCAGTTGCGGGTCGAGCAGTCGGATGTTCTGCACCACGTTGGTGTCGGTGGACAGGCTCTCCGGCGGGGTGAGGTTGTTCGCCGCGTACCGCACCGGCTGGGTGTCGGCCAGCCCGAACGAGGCCCGGGTCGCCTCGATGCTGCGCTGGATGTACGGCGCTTCCTTGTCCTTCTCGCTGGGCCGGACCTCGAAGGTCTGCACCGCCCACGGGTAGATGCCGCCGATCGCGACGGCGGAGACCCCGAGCAGGGCCAGCGAGATCCCCGGCCAGACCAGGTTGCGCATCACCGCGTTGCTGAACACGATGATCGCGATGGCCACCACGACGGAGATGTAGGCCAGGATCTCCTTCGCCGGCAGCAACGCGTTGACGTCGGCGTATCCGGCGCCGTAGAGGTTGACGCCGTCGTTGTACTCCAGCAGCATCACCCGCCGGTCCAGGACGTAGGCGACCGCCTTGAGCAGGACGAAGGCCGCGACCAGTGAGGTGAGGTGGGCGCGGGCGGCGTTGGTGATCCGGTCACCGACGCCCTGCAGGCGGATCCCGCCGTAGACGTAGTGCACTGCCAGCGCGCCGAGCAGGGCCAGGACCACGGTGGTGAACCCGACGCCGAGCAGGTAACGCCAGAACGGCAGCTGGAAGACGTAGAACCCGATGTCGACGCCGAACTCGGGGTCGTTGACGCCGAAGTCGCCGCCGTTGCGGAAGAGCAGCCACTGACTCCAGCGGGTCTGTGCGGAGAGCCCGGCGAAGACGCCGACGACCACGGCGACCAGGGTGATCCAGAGCCCCACCCGGCGGCCGAGCAGCATCCGGTACCGCTCCAGGGTGGCCTGTTCGGCCGAGTGCGGGCGCAGGCTCGGCCGCAGCCGGTAGGCAAGCCAGAGGTTCCCGCCGACGATCGCGCCCATCGCCAGGCCGATCACGGCGAAGAGCAGGAGCCGGGTGAACAGCATTCCGGTGAAGACCTGGGTGAAGTCGACCTCGTTGAACCACAGCCAGTCGGTCCACGCCTGCACACCCCAGCTGAGCAGGGTGAACAGCAGGAACACCCCGACCAGCACCCCGATCGTGACGCGTCCGCGTCGGCTCATCCTCGGCAGGGGGCTGCTACGCATTACCACTCTTGGCTCCGCACGCTCGATGTGATCGGCTCCGACCAGGCACCCAGAGTACGGGGTATTCCTGAACGCGTACGGTCAAGGTCTGGCCGCCGCACCGGCATCGATCGTGTCGCACCTGGTCACGGCGGTTCGGACCGACGTCAGCAAAGGGTGGGGCGTCCCCCGGCGCGCAGCGTCTCCAACGCGGTGAGGGCCTCGTCCAGCGACGCCACCCGCAGCAACGGCAGATCGGGCTGCGGGTTGCGCAGCGCCTCCGCGCAGTTGTCCGCCGGCACCAGGAAGGCGTCCGCTCCGGCATCCTTCGCGCCGACGAGCTTCTGCGGAATGCCGCCGATCGCCCCGACCCCGCCCTGGTCGTCGATGGTCCCGGTGCCCGCGATGATCTTTCCGCCGGTGAGGTCCTCGGGTTGCAACTTGTCGATGATGCCGAGGGCGAACATCAGGCCGGCGCTGGGTCCTCCGATGTCCGCAAGGTTGATCTTGAGGGTGAAGGGATGCGGCTGCTCCTGGTTGATGTCGACGCCGATACGCGGTCGGCCGTCCTGCTCCCGGCTGGTGACGGTGGCGGTGCCGGCGGTGCCGGAGCGGGTGAAGCCGATGGCCAGCTCGCTGCCCGCCGGCTGCGCCCGGATCAGGTCGGTGAGGCTCCTGGCGGTGGTCACCGCCGTGCCGTCGACCGAGGTCACCACGTCACCGACCTGGAGCACCCCGGCGGAGGGGCCGTCCGGGGCGACAGTCCGGACGACCACCCGGATCGGGTACCCGAGCTTGGTGAGCGCCACCGTCTCGGCGCTGGTCTGGGAGATCCGGAAGTCCTCCTCGTTGCGCTCCTTGACCTCCTCCTGCGTCCGGCCGGGCGGATAGACCAGTTCCCGGGGCACCACCGCCTTGTCGGCGGAGAACCAGCCGGCGATGGCGGTCCGCAGCTTCACCGTGGGCTGGACGCCCACCGTGGTCAGCCGCAGTTCCCCCTCGGAGGTCGAGGTCGGCTGGCCGTCCACCTCGATGACCTCGGTGCCGTCGTCGGAGCCGAGGGTGTCGACCGTCGGTCCGGGGCCGAGCACCACGTACGGGATGGGGGTCACCAGCACGCCGACGCTGAGCAGGGCGGTGAGCAGAGCACCGAGCAGGACGGTCATGCCGCGACGTCTCATGCGCCAGAGCGTACCGACCAGGTCGGGCGACGCGGCGGACACCGACCACGGCCGGTCCGGCGCGGACCACCCACGGTGTCCGGGGACCCCGCCCCGGCGGGGGTGCGACTTCGCCCTCAGCGCAACGCGGGCGGGACCGACCAGGGGCGCAGCACGCGTACCGTAGACGTCGTGCCTGATATTCCGTTCGGTTTCGCGCTCCCGGGTGGGCAACCACCAGACCCCAACGACCCCGCGCAGATGCAGCAGTTCATGGCGCAGTTGCAGCACCTGTTCGCCACGCCCGGCAGCGGGCCGGTCAACTGGGACCTGGCCCGGCAGGTGGCGGCCAGTCAGCTCTCCGCGGCGGGCGACCCGGCGGTGACCCCGTCCGAGCGCCACGCCGTCGAGGAGGCCCTGCGCCTGGCCGACCTCTGGCTCGAACCCGTGTCGGACCTGCCGTCGGGCATCCAGACCTCGGTCGCCTGGAACCGCAACGAGTGGATCTACAAGACGCTCGACGTCTGGCGCAAGCTCTGTGACCCGGTGGCGAGCCGGATGGTCGGTGCGATGGGCGACCTGGTGCCCCCGGAGGCACGGGCACAGCTGGGCCCGATGCAGTCGATGGTCACCGCCCTCGGTGGCGCGCTCTTCGGCGGGCAGCTCGGCCAGGCGCTCGGTTCGCTCGCCGCCGAGGTCCTCTCCGCCGGCGACATCGGGTTGCCGCTCGGTCCGGCCGGCACCGCGGCGCTCATCCCGGCCAACATCCGGGCGTACGGCGAGGGGCTGGAACTCCCCGAGGACCAGGTACGCCTCTACGTGGCCCTGCGCGAGGCGGCCCACCAGCGACTCTTCCAGCACGTGCCGTGGCTGCGCGGACACGTGCTCAGCGCGGTGGAGACGTACGCCGTCGGCATCCGGGTCAACCGGGAGGCGGTCGAGGAGGCGATGGGTCGGGTCGACCCGACCGACCCGGAGTCGATGCAGGCCATCGCCCTGGAGGGGATCTTCACGCCGGAGGACACCCCGACCCAGAAGGCCTCGCTGGCCCGGTTGGAGACCGCTCTCGCCCTTGTCGAGGGGTGGGTCTGCCACGTGGTGGACACCGCGTCCGGCGACCGGCTGCCCAGCGTGGTGAGCCTCGCCGAGGCGTTCCGTCGCCGACGGGCGGCCGGTGGTCCGGCCGAGCAGACCTTCGCCGCGCTCGTCGGCCTGGAGCTGCGGCCCCGCCGGCTGCGGGAGGCGGCGGCGCTCTGGGCGGCGCTGACCGAGCACCGGGGCATCGCCGGCCGGGACGCCCTGTGGGGTCACCCGGACCTGCTCCCCTCCGACGACGACTTCGCCGACCCGGTGGCCTTCGCTCGGGCTCAGGTCGACCTCGGTGAGCTGGACACCTTCGACTTCACGGCCCCGGGGGGCCCGCACGAGCAGGCACCCGGTGAGCAGCCGCAGGGCGGGCCCGACCGGCGGCCCGACGAGCCCGGCCCCGACGAGCGTCCCTGACGGTTCGTCGGGGGCCGTCCGGCCCTGTCAACCGGCTCGGTGCCCTCCGGACAGGAGGGCCCGGGTGGCCTCCCACCCCACCACCGCCGGGTCGAGCCGGGCCAGGTCGGCCGGCCCACGCATCCGGTGCCAGCCGGGTGTGACAGCGAGGTCACCGGGCTGCGGTGCCGCCGCCCGGACCGTCGCCGGGAGTGCGGTGTCCAGGTCCAGGGCCGGGATCCAGTCCGGGGCCGGCAGCCGGACGGCGATCCCGAGCAGACCGCCCTCGTCCCCCTCCACCGGAGCGACGGCGACGGGCCGGCTGGTGAGCGGTCGGAGCAGCTTGCCGAGGGTCAGGCCGGGAACGTCCGGTGCGTCGGGGGCCACCACCGCCGCCTGGTCGTAGCCGTCGAGGGCGGCGAGAACGGCGTTCGGGGTGGCCGTCGGCACCTCGTACACGGGGGTGCCCGGCCAGAGCACCGCCTCGGCCAGCCACCTGTCGTCGGGGGTCACCGCGACGGCTGTCTCGACCTCGTGGAGAGTGGCGAGCAGGTCCACCACGTCCTCAGCGAGCGCCGTCCGCCAGGCCACCGGATCGATCCCCGGAGGGGACCAGGTCACCGGGGCGAGCAATGCCACCACCACACGTCGCGCCACGCCCCGACCCTAGCGGGACCGGCGCGCGGGCGGCGGCCCGTCAGTCGCTCGGTGTTCCGCCGACGGCGGCCACGCCCTCCAGGTAGCCACGGGCCCGCTCGGTCCGGGGGTAGCGCCCCACCAGCGTCCAGAACTCCGCGTTGTGACTGGGCACGATGAGGTGTGCCAACTCGTGCAGCAGGACGTAGTCCAGCACCCATTCGGGCATGTCCTGGAGCCGGTGCGAGATGCGGATGGTCCGGTCGGCGGGGGTGCACGATCCCCACCGGCCGTTCTGGTTGGTCACCCACCTGACGCTGGCCGGGACCGCCTGTGTGCCGTGCTCGGCGAGGTAGAGGTCGATCAGCCGGGCGGCCCGCTCCAACAGTTCCGCGTCGGATCGGGCCAGTCGGCCCTCCCGGGCGGCGAGCCGGGCGAGCATCCGGTCGACCCACTCGCTCTCCTCGGCCCGGGAGAACTGGTCCGGGATGAGCACGACGACCCGCTCCCCCTCGCGGTAGGCGGACACCGTGCGTCGCCGGCGCTGGCTGCGCCGTACCTCGACGACCGGCTTCCGCGCCCCCGACATCAGTGGGCCGCGCAGCCTCGGAATCCTGTCACGAGGGAAAGCTAATGCGTACTGACCAGGGATCCGCAAGGGTCAACCACGCGACACGCGCCCGGAAAATGGTGGTTGGTCGTCAGGAGTCCCGAAAAAATAATCGCGGCCAACCGAATGAACAATCTTCCTCACCCTTCGTTGCGGGTCGGCGACGGAGGTCGACCCCCTCCTCCACGCACAGTGATCATCGGAGAAGGTGGCCCGAAGAGGGGTGAAAGTGGCCGTAGACCGGATTCGCCCGGCGTGTCCCCGCCAAACTGACTTATCCGACCTAATTCGGCATGCACACTCTCGACGTCGACTTGCTCACAGTGTCGACGCACACCTGACATGGAACCGCCCAGACCTGGGTAGGGTCCGCGAGCCAGCGGTCGCAACGACCGCGGAGAACGACCCAGCGCCGGAGCCCACGTGGCCCGCCGCCGGGCAGACCGCCGGGCCACGACCGGCGGACGAGACGAGGAGGGCACCGTGGCCGACCAGGCCCAGACCTACAACGGTTACTGCGTCAAGTGCAAGGAGAAGCGGGACTTCGAGGGACGCGTCGAGGTCTCGAAGACCGGTATGAACATGGCAAAGGGCAAGTGTCCGGTTTGTGGGACAACAGTGAACCGCATCCTGGGCAAGGCAAAGGTCTGATCGTACGAAGACGAAGGGGGGCGGCCCGGTCGGGCCGCCCCCCTTTCGTTCGTCAGTGGGTCGCGGTTCACGAGCGGACCCGCTGCCGCCCGCCCGCCGCTGCGGTGCCGGCCGGTACGCGCTCAGGTGTCGGCTGGGCGACAGCCGCCGGGACGGGCTGTGGAAAACTCGCCCGGCCCTGTGGACAGCAGGACGCGGCCCACCTCGACCTGTGGACGACGACCACCGCCCCGGCGTCGGGTCCACCACGATCTGTCCGCATGACCCGCCCCGCACTCTCCCGGCCCGTGCTGCTTCCCGGCCTCGTTCGACTCTGGCGCGACCGGCACACCCTGCAACTCGGCGTCGAGCCCGGCCGGGCCGTACTGGTGGAGATCGCCAACCCCCGGGCGGCCCGCCTGCTCGACCTGCTCGACGGCAGCCACAGTGTGCGCGGCGTCCTGAGCCGCGCCCCGGCGAGCGAGGTCGAGCCGGAGGACGCTCGGGGGCTGCTCGACGCCCTGCACGGGGCCGGACTGGTCGTACCCGCGCACACCCTGCTCCCCCGGGACCTCGCCGGCCCCGCCCGCCCCCGACTGACCGCCGAGGCGGGAGCGCTCGCCCTCACCCCGGACCCGCTCCCCGCCACCCCCGCCCAGCTGGTCCGTCGCCGACGGGACTCCCGGGTGGTGGTCACCGGTGCCGGTCGACTCGGCGGGCCGGTCGCCCTGGCCCTGGCCCAGGCCGGGGTCGGTCACGTCGCCGTCGACCTGGCCGGACTGGTCGGGCCGACCGACCTGGTCGGCACCGGTCTGACCGGCGCCGACCAGGGGCGACCGATGACCCCGGCGATCCGGGACGCGATCGGTCGGCTCACCCCCGGCACGGAGACCCGACCGATCCGGCGGGGCCGCGCCGACCTCGTCGTCCAGCTCGGTACGGACCGACCGGCGGCGCTGCTGGCCACCGCGTACGCCCAGCGTCGGCAGGCGCACCTGGTGCTGGGCCTGCGCGGCGGAGTACCCGTGGTGGGGCCGTTGGTCCGTCCCCCTGTCGGCCCCTGCCTGAACTGCCTCGACCTGCACCGGACGGACCGTGATCCGGACTGGCCGGCGCTGGCCGCTCAGCTCACGCCGGACGGGCGGACGGAGTTCTGTACCCTCACCACCCTGCTCACCGCCGTCGCGTACGCCGTCGCCGAGGCGTTGGCCCAGCTCGACGGCGGGACCCCGGAGACCCTCGGCTGTGCGGTGGAGATCAGTGGGGTCGGCCGACTCCGCCGTCGGGTCTGGCCGCCGCACCCCTCGTGCCGGTGCTCCGCCGGCCGGCGAAGTCGACCGGGAACCGCCCCGGACGCCCGTCGTCCCCTCACCACCGCCTGAGTTCCGGGGTGAAGCAGGCTGCGGAGCAGCAGCGGACCCGCGAAGTCGGTAACAATGGCCGAGTGACCGACATCCCGCGCCGGGCCGTGTCCCGAACCGCCAAACTCGCCGCCCTGCCGCTCGGCTTCGCCGGCCGGACCGTCCTGGGGATGGGGAAGCGGGTCACCGGCATGGCCTCCGACGTGATCTCCGCAGAGATCCAGCAGCGCACCGCCGAGCAGCTCTTCAGCGTCCTGGGCCAGCTCAAGGGCGGTGCGATGAAGTTCGGTCAGGCCCTGTCGGTCTTCGAGGCGGCGCTGCCCGAGGAGGTCGCCGCCCCGTACCGGCAGGCGCTCACCAAGCTCCAGGAGGCGGCACCCCCGCTGCCGGTGGCGACGGTGCACAAGGTGCTCGCCGAGCAGCTCGGCCCGCAGTGGCGGACCCGTTTCGCCGAGTTCGACGACTCCCCCGCCGCCGCTGCCAGCATCGGGCAGGTGCACCGGGCGGTGTGGCGGGACGCCTCCGGCGGGACCAGGGACGTGGCCGTCAAGATCCAGTATCCGGGGGCGGGTGACGCCCTCCTCGCCGATCTCAAACAGCTCTCCCGGCTCGGCGGCATGTTCCGGGCCATCCAGCCGGGCCTGGACGTCAAGCCACTCCTGGTCGAACTGCGGGAACGGATCGTCGAGGAACTCGACTACGAGCTGGAGGCCGAGTCGCAACGGGCCTTCCGCACCGCGTACGCCGACGACCCGGAGATCTTCATCCCCGAGGTGTTCTCCACCGCGCCCCGGGTGCTGGTCACCGAGTGGGTCGAGGGCCTACCGCTGGCCGAGATCATCCGGGACGGCAGCGAGGAGCAACGCGACGAGGCGGGGCGACTGATGGCCACCCTGCACCTGTCCGCCCCGCCCCGGGCCGGGCTGCTGCACGCCGACCCGCACCCGGGCAACTTCCGGCTGCTGCCCGACGGGCGACTCGGCGTGATCGACTTCGGGGCTGTCGCCCGGATGCCGGAGGGCACCCCCGAACCGATCGGTCGGCTCGCCGGGTTGGCCCTGCGCGGCGAGGCCGACGCCGTCATGGCCGGGCTCCGCGAGGAGGGGTTCGTCAGCCGGACCGAGGAGATCGACGCCCAGGCGGTGCTGAACTTCCTCAGGCCGATGCTCGACCCGGTCGCCGAGGAGGAGTTCCGGTTCACCAGGGCCTGGCTGCGGGGCGAGGCGACCCGGTTGGCCAGCCCGAAGTCACCGGCCTACCAGTTGAGCCGACACCTGAACCTGCCGCCGTCGTACCTGCTCATCCACCGGGTGACGCTCGGTTCGATCGGGGTGCTCTGCCAGCTGGAGGCGAAGGCGCCGTACCGGGGCATCCTGGAACGGTGGCTGCCGGGGTTCGCCCCCGTCGCCTGACCCCGACCACCCCGTACGACGCGACGACGGCCCCCTGCACCAGGCAGGGGGCCGTCGTCGGTCTCGTGACCTACAGGGTGCCCAGTTCGCGGGCCGACTGACGCCGGCCGCTCATCGCGACGGTACGGGCGGAACGGGTTGCCTCAGTGCTCGTCGTGGTGCGACCGGCCTGAGGCTCACGCATTCGAGCCCGGGACAACGCTTCGTGGAGTAGATGCATCTCACCGTTTCCGTTCGGTTCGACAGCCAACACGGGGTTCAACTTCCTGGTCACCGGTTCGGCTACGACACCGACCCGGGTACGGGTTCCGAACATGTCAGGCAGCCAGCCGGACGGTGTTGCGCTTGGCGGGCAGCCCGCTGGCCGCCAGCCGCGCCTCGGCCTCGACCTGGAGGGCTGCGTCGCGGGCCAGGTCCTCCTTGCGCGGACGGCCCCGGGGCCGCTTACGCGGGACGACCGCGCCACGCTCGAAGATCTCGCCACCCCAGACGCCCCAGGGCTCGGCCCGCTCGACCGCACCGGCGAGGCACTCGACGCGCAGCGGGCAGTCCCCGCACAGCGACTTGGCCAGCTCCAACTCGGCGGGCGAGTCGGAGAACCACAGGTCGGGGTCGAACTTCCGGCAGGGCAGGTTCGCCTCCAGGTCGACGTTCACGTCGACGGGGGCCAACGCCAGACTCATCGCCCGGTCACCTCTCTCTCACGTCGATCTTGTGGATCGCATTGCGACGTACTGCTTCGGGTGGAGCAAAAAACTGAGGCCGCGGATCCCGGTAGCGGGTTCCGCGGCCTCGAGGTGAGCCGGTGGTCTGATCGGTCAGACCGGTCTACCTCGAGGTGGAACGCCGCGGTTTTCCGGGCGCTTCGTGGCGCCGTCGGTGCCCTTGCCCATGAAGCCATCGGTCCCCTCGGTTCCCTTCGGCGCACCGGCGATCAGCAGCTCGACGTGAGCCTCGACCTGGTGCACCTGGGGAGCCGACGGCCGCGCGACAGTCAGCGCGGCCGGGACGGCCGACAGCGGGGCGACGGCAGCGAGCAGCGCCGCCGGACGCTCGAAGACATAGGTAACCATTGGTGCCACCTCCCTGACGTTTCCTCGTGTCGGCAACGGACCTAACCACCGTGAGCAGGGAAGATGACCCCGCTCGCCGTGGTGTGCCCTGAGGCTATTCCTCGCCCACGGGCGAGGGCAAACGAATTACGGCGAGTTTCAGAAACTTTTCTCGGGGCAGATCTCGTCGACGCTCGCACCCTGCACCAGAGCCAGCACGGCCTCCCCGTACAGGCCCAGCTTGCGGGGGCCGATGCCGGCGATCGCCACCAGTTCCTCCTGGCGGGCGGGCCGCCGTTCGGCGAGCGCGGTCAGGGTGGCGTCGGTGAAGACCACGTACGCCGGGACCTTCTGCGCACCGGCGGTCCGCTGCCGCCAGGTGTGCAGCCGCTCGTACAGCTCGGTGTCGATGTCGGAGGGACAGGTGGGGCAGCGCCCCAACTTCCGGTCCGGACCGGCCAGGAGGGTGGCCCCGCAGATCCGGCAGGAGACCACCTGCGGTCGACGACGCTCGGCCCGCCGTCCACCCGCGGCTGCCGGGGCACCGGCCCGCTCGGTGCCGCCGGAACGTTCCAACCGGGGCAGGAACCGGGTCGGCCGCCGGGCCCGTCCACCCGGCGAACGGGCCGCCGCGTACGACAGCCACAGCCACTGCCGGGCCCGGGTGATCCCGACGTAGAGCAGCCGCCGTTCCTCCTCCACCTGCTCGGCGGTACGGGCGTACGTGGTGGGCAGGGTGCCCTCGGCCAACCCGACCAGGAAGACCGCGTCCCACTCCAACCCCTTGGCGGCGTGCAGCGAGGCCAGTGTCACCCCGTCGACGGTGGGAACGTGCTGTTGGGCGGCCCGCCGGTGCAGTTCGTCGGTGAAGTCGGCGAGGGTGACCGGGCGCTGGACTGTCGCCGCCTCGCCCAACGGCACCAGTTCGGGGGTGGCGGCGTACTCCTCGGCGAGGCCGACCAGGGCGGCGAGCGCCTCCCAACGCTCCCGGGCCGCCCCGCCGGTCGGTGGGGCGTCCGGTGCCCAGCCGACCGCCGCGAGCGCCTCCACCACTGCTGTCGGGAGCGGAAGGTCACCGGGAACCGACCGGGTGGCAGCCCTCAGGGCGACCATCGCCTGTCGGACCTCGGTCCGTTCGAAGAACCGCTCGGCCCCCTGGACCTGGTACGGCACCTCGGCCTCGGTGAGCGCCTTCTCGTACGCCTCCGACTGGGCATTGGTCCGGAACAGCACGGCGACCTCCCGGGCCGGGGTACCGGCCTCGATCATCGCCCGGCAGCGCACCGCCACCGCCGTGGCCTCCGCCGGCTCGTCGGTGAAGATCCGGACGTCCGGTTCGGGACCGGTGGGCCGCTGACCGACGAGTTCCAGCCGGAGCCGGGCCTCGGTGCCCCGGGCCTGGGAGATCACCGCGTTGGCCAACCCGACCACCTGGGGGGTGGAGCGGTAGTCGCGGACCAGCCGGACCACCACCGCGTCGCGGTACCGGCGGGGGAAGTCGACAAGGTAGGACGAGGTGGCTCCGGTGAAGGAGTAGATGGTCTGACTGGCGTCCCCGACGACCGTCAGGTCGTTCCGTCCGCCGAGCCAGGCGTCGAGCAGGCGCTGCTGCAACGGGTTGACGTCCTGGTACTCGTCGACGACGAAGTGCCGGTACTGCCCCCTGACCTGCTCGGCGACGTCGGAGTGCTCCTCGATCCCCCACACCATGGCGCGCAGCAGGTCCTCGAAGTCGATCACACCGTTGCCGCGTTTGATCTGCTCGTACGCGGTGAAGACCGCCGCCACCTTCGCCGGTTCGTGCGGGGTGTCCCGCAGCGCCTTGGCGGCGGCGACCTCGTACTCCCCCGGCTCGACGAGTGAGGACTTGGCCCACTCGATCTCACCGGCCAGGTCCCGGGCGGCGGCCCGGTCGGTACGCAGGCCGACCCGGGCGGCGGCGAGGGTGACCAGCCGCACCTTGCTGTCCAGCAGCTCGGGCATCGCCCGCCCCTGCAACAGCCGGGGGGCGAAGTACCGTACCTGCCGCATCGCGGCGGCGTGGAACGTGCGGGCCTGCACCCCCGGGACGCCGAGCAGGGTGAGCCGCTGGCGCATCTCGGCGGCGGCCCGGGCGGTGAAGGTGACCGCCAGCACGTGCCGGGCCGTTACCTCCCCGGTCAGCGACCGGTGGGCGACGCGGGAGGTCACCGCCCGGGTCTTGCCCGTGCCGGCACCGGCCAGGACGCAGACCGGCCCGGCCGGCGCGGTCACCGCCGAGCGCTGCTCCGGGTCCAGACCGGCCAGCACCTGCTCGACCGCCGATTGAACCGTCACGACATGGAATCATCGCAGCCCCCGATGACGTTGCAGCGACGGGACGGCTCGACAGCGAGCCACCGGACCGACTGTCGGAGGGACGCGACAATGTTGACCATGTACTCCACCCCGTGGTGCGGCTACTGCCACCGGCTCAAGTCGCAGCTGGACCGGGAGGGCATCGGATACCAGGTGGTCGACATCGAACAGGACCCCAAGGCCGCCGACTTCGTGATGAGCGTCAACGGCGGGAACCAGACCGTCCCCACGCTCCGGTTCGCCGACGGTTCGGCCCTGACCAACCCCTCGATCAACCAGGTCAAGCAGCACCTGGCCGCCATCTCCGGCTGAGGTGGCAGGCCCCCGGCCCCGGCGCGCGCGGTACGCGTACCGGGGCCGTCTCATCGCCCTCGACCGGGGTCGGTGACCCCACGGGAGATGGTGGCCTCCCCGTCGCTGCCGGCCACCCGGACCAGGGCTTGTCCCCGCCGTCGAGCCGGGATCCGGCGGGCCGGCAGCACTGTCGCCGTCGCCCCGGTCGACACGACGGGGGCGATCGGCACCACCACTGGGGGCGGCCCGACGACCGGCGACGGGGACGCAACCACCAGGGTCCCGGCGGGTGTCGACGAGGTCCCGGTGGACGCTGACGGGGTCCCGGCGGGTGTCGACGAGGTCCCGGTGGACGCTGACGGGGTCCCGGCGGGTACCGGCGGGGAGAGGAACCGGCCACGCCAGAGGAAGACCCCGGCGGCCAGTGTGACCACGCTCACCAGCAGGAACAGCAGCCGGTAGTCGAGTACCCCGACGAGCACCGCACCGACCCCGATCGACGCCGCCTGCGGGCCGCCGACCACCGACTCGGAGGCGGCGGTGACCCGGCCGAGCAGGCCCGGCGGGGTGGCGGCCAGGACCAGGGTGTTCATCCCCACCACTGTCAGTGGCAGGGCCGCTCCGGTCACCAGCAGCGCGGCGAAGCCCAGGCGCGGATCCGGGTACGCGAGCGCGCCGGTCGCGGCCCCGAAGAGGCCGACCCCGACGGCGAGGGTGCCGACCTCGCCGATGCGGCGTACCACCCGGGCGGAGAGCAGCCCTCCGACGAGCCCACCCACCCCCTGCACCGTCACCAGCACGCTGACGAAGGCAGCGTTGCGCTCAAGTCCCTGGTCGACGTAGGCGAAGATCAGGGACTCGGTGAAGCCCATCACCAGGCAGGCCAGCCCGAAGCCGAGGAACGCCCGGCGTAGCGCCGGCTGGTCGGACAGGTGCCGCAGCCCGGAGCAGAGCTGGGCCGACCAGGGCAGTCCCCGGGTCGACGGGGGTGGTTCGGGCACCCGGAGCAGGCCCGTCAGGAGCGCGGCGATCCCGAATCCGACCATGCTGAGCGAGGTCAGCAACCACCCACCGGCAGCGGCGTAGAGCGCGGCCCCGGCCAGCGGCCCGACCAGGCGCAACCCCTGCCGTACGGTCTGGAGGGCGGCGTTGGCGTCGGCCAGCTGACCGGCCGGGACCATCGCCCGGATCAACCCGTTGACTGCGGCGTTGACGATGACCTGCGAGAAGCTGTACAGCCCCGCCACCACGTAGACGAGCCACACGTCGTCGGCGTCCCGTACGGCGAACAGGGGCAGGAGCACCGTCGCGGCGGCCAGGTTGGCGACCACGAGGAAGGGTCGACGGCGGTACCTGTCGACGACCCAGCCGACGAGTGGGGCCAGCACCTTCGGCGCGATGATGACGAACAGGGTCGCCCCGGCCAGGCCGTCGGACCCGGTCAGGTCCTTGACCCAGATGGCGAGTGCGAGCAGCAGCGTCGACTCGGCGGCCCGGCCGGCCGTCAGGGCCACGAAGAGCAGGCGGAAGTCGGGGTGGCGCAGGACGGAGCGCATGGGTGGTCCCTCCGGGCGGGGTGGCGCGAGGTCTCGACGGAGTCACCTCCGTTGCGGACATCCTCGCTGGCATTTCTGCGAGACACGCCCCCGCCGGAGCCTCCTTCGGCGGCCACGCCGTCCATACTGACCGTGGGGGGCGAATTTCATACGGTTACCGTCGCGTGCGCGACGGTCGACGGAGAAGAGGACGACGTGCCTCCTGCCTCAGTCAGCCCGATCATGCGGCGCCGCAGGTTGGGCCAGCATCTACGACGCCTCCGCGAGTTGGCCGGCTTCACCGGGGAGCAGGTCGTCGAGCGGGTCAAGTGGGCTTCCGCCTCGAAGCTGTCCCGGTTGGAGAACGGTCGGAGCCGGCCCGACCCCGAGGACATCGCCGCCCTGTTGGACCTCTACGGGGCGGAGGAGGAGGTGCGCCGGGAGTTGTCGGCCACCGCCCGGGCCGCCGGTGACATGCGCGAATGGCTGCGCAAGACGTACCCGGTGATGACCGAGCAGCAGCGGGAGTGGGCGCAGCTGGAGGCGGGGTGTGTGGAGATCTGCGAGTACAACCCGGTCCTGGTGCCGGGTCTGCTCCAGACGCCCGGGTACGCCCGGGTCCGGATCACCTCCGCCCGGCTGGTCGGTGAGGGGCGGCGTACGGCCGACCACCTGGAGCTGGAGGTGCAGGCCCGGGAGGCGCGTCAGGCGTTGCTGTCCAGGTCGCTGGACGCCCCCCGGTACACCGCCGTGCTGGAGGAGGCGGCGTTCGGCCACCGGGCCGGGCCTCCCGAGGTGCTCCGGGAGCAGCTCGACAAGCTCCACGAGCTGTCCACCCTGCCGAACATCTCGTTGCACGTGCTGCCCCGGGACACCCGCCTCGACAACGGCTACGTCGCGCCGACGGCGTTCTCGCTCTACCGCTTCGCCGACCAGCTCGACCCGGAGACCCTCGCCATCGAGGGCGGTTACACCGACTTCGTGTCGACCGATACAAACATCCTAAATAACTATAAAGTCGTGTTCGAGTGGCTTCGTGCAGCGGCGCTCTCCACGACGGACACCCGATCCTGGCTGGCCGAGGCGAGCGAACGGCTGGCGGAGACGACGGCGGAATCCACTGTGGGCAGCGGGCCGGCAACGGCGCCGGCACAACGTCGTCGACACTCCGGACGCCTCACGGAGCGGTGAACGATCCGAGGACCGTGCCGTGGGGCGTACGAGGGTCCACTCGTCCCATCGGAGCAGTTCACATCAGGAGCAGACCCATGAACCACATCCACGACACCGCCCTCGCCCGGCAGCTGGCGGACGCCCCGTGGCGTACCAGCTCCCGTAGCCAGACCTCCAACTGTGTCGAGGTGGCCCCCCTGAACACACCCGGGCCGATCGCCGTCGCCCTGCGTGACAGCAAGGACCGGGGTGGTCCGGTGCTGCTCTTCGGCCGGACCGACTGGGCCGGGTTCCTCACCGGCGCCCGCAGCGGCCGGTTCGACACCCGCTGAACCGTGGGCGCACGGGGTCGGGAGCGGTCGCCGACGACCCCGTGCGCCGAACCGACCGGCCTCGCACCCCCATCCCGGGGGCGACCATCGTCGACGGATCAGACGGGTCGGGTCAGCCAGTGCTCGATCAGGAAGTGGGCGATCGAGCTGGCCATCGGAAGCGTCACCCGTCGACCGTCCCCCGCGTCGACAGGATCGTCGGCCAGGGCGGCGGCGATCTCGGTACGGGTGAACCACCGGGCGGCGGCGATCTCGGTCGGGTCGACGCGTACCGGCTCGGTGGGGTCGGCCCGGGCCAGGAACCCCAGCATCAGCGAGCCGGGGAACGGCCACGCCTGGCTGCCCGCGTACCTGATGTCGTCGACGGCGACGCCGACCTCCTCGCGGACCTCGCGGACCACTGCGGCCTCTGCCGACTCCCCCGGCTCCACGAACCCGGCCAGGCAGGAGAAACGTAACCGGCCGCGCTGCGTCGGCCAGGCGGCGTTGTTGCCGAGCAGGCACCGCCCCTGCGGCCCGGCGACCCCGTCGTGGACCAGCACGATCATCGCCGGGTCGGTCCGGGGCCAGGCCCGACCGCCCGCCGGATCCACCCGGGACCACCCCGCCTCGTCCGGCTCGGTCGGCTCCCCGGTGGTCGAGGAGAACCCGTGCCGCAGGTGCCAGTTGGTCAGGGCCACGGCGGTGGTGAGGATGTCCGCGTCCCGGTCGTCGAGGAGGTGGCCGACGTCCCGCAAGTTGACCGCCCGCGCGCCGGACACCGTCGGCAACGCGGCGTCCACCGCGAAGACCGGCACCCCGTCCGGCTCGACGCCCAGGAAGATCGGTCCCGGCTGCCGGTCCGGCGGGTGGGGCAGGTCGTCCGGGGCCACCAGGACCAGGTGCGGTGGATCACCGCGGACCAGGGCCCGACCGTCGGCGGTCGAGTCGAGCACCACCACCCGGGACCGAAGCCAGGCTTGCGCGATCCACTCAGGGTCGGTACGGCGATGAGCCGCCCGGTCCAGGGTGGTACGCGCCAACGGTGGCCCGCTCGTCGCCCCCTCCCCCGGACCGAGGCCGGTCATGTCGACTCTGCTGTCTCGACCGGGGTGAGCACGCCGAGCTGGTCGGCGATCAGGGCGGCGTCACCGAGGACCACGACGACCCCACGGGCGGGAGCCAGGTACCGGGCCGCCACCTGTGCCACGTCCTCGACCGTGACCTTGGTCAGCTGGGCCGAATACTCGGCGAGGTAGTCCAGACGTAGCCCGTTCCCGGCGTACGCGCTGGTCAGCGAGGCCAGTCCGGCCTGGGTGGAGGTGCCGAGCTGGAGGCTGCCCAGGGCGTACCGGCGGGCCTGCTCCAGCTCGTCGGGCTTCGGGGGCACCGAGGCCAGCCGACCCAGTTCGTACGTCGTCTCCAGCAGCGCCGGGCCGGTCACCTCGGTGGCCACCTCGGCGGCGGCGACCAGCACCGACCCGGCGACGGAGTGCTCCACCACCGAGTGGGGGCCGTAGGTGTAGCCCTTGTCCTCGCGGATGTTCTCCACCCATCGGGAGGAGAAGTAGCCGCCGAAGAGCAGGTTGGCCAGTTGCAGGGCGGCATGGTCGGGGTGGGTGCGCCCCACCGCCGGCAGGGCGACCCGCAGCGACGACTGCACCGAGTCCGGGCGGTCCACCAGCAGCAGCGACCCCGGTCGCAGTGGTGGGGCGTCGGGCAGGTCCACCGGGTGACCGTCCCCCTTCCACCCGCCCAGCATCCGCTCGGCCGTGTCCAGGGCCCGCTCCGGGTGGACGTCGCCGACGAGCACCAGCACCGCCCCGGCGGGGTGCACCCGGTCGGCGTGCAGCCGGCGCAGGGAGGCCGCGGTGACCGAACGGATCTGCTCGACCTCCGGGGTCTGCACCGCGTACGGGTGTCGGCCGTAGATCCGCCGGAGCAGGGCGGCCCGGGCCAGGTGGGCGGGTTGACTCTGGGCCACCTGCACCCGGTCGACCAGCCGGTCGGCCTCGGTGGCCACCTCCGTGTCCGGGTAGGTCGCCCCGGTGAGCACCTCGGCGAGCAGTTCCAGCATCCGGTCCAGGCCGGTGACCAGCCCGGCACCGGAGACCATCAGCCGGTCCGGGTCGAGTCCGGCGGAGAACCCGCCGCCGACCCGCTGCAGCTCGGCGGCGATCTGCACACTGGTCATGGTGGCGGTGCCGGAGAGCAGGGTCTGCGACAGCAGCGCCCCCCGGGCCAGGTCCGCCCGGCCGAAGGGCATCCAGAGCCGCAGCTCCACCAGCGGGACCGCCGGTCGGCGTACCGCGATCACCGTCAACCCGTTGGTCAGTCGCCGCTCGGCCTGCGGGGGCACCGAGAGCGGGCGGTTGGGACCCAGCGGGGGCAGCGTCCGGACGGTTTCGGCGGTCACTTGGCCCCTCCCGGTACGACCTCGATCGACGCGCGGCGTTCCGGCCGCAGTGTGGCGGCGGCGGCCCGGACCTGCTCCTCGGTCACCTCGCCGACCAGCCTGGGCAGGTCGTTGAGCAGCCCCGGGTCGTCGCGTTGCTGTTCGAGTACGGCCATCCGCAGTGCCCGACCGAGCACGGCGTCGGTGTCGCGCAGCAGGTGGGTGGCCATCCGGGCCTGGGTCCGGGCGAGTTCCTCGGCGGGCAGCCCGTCGGTGGCCAACCGGTCCACCTCCTCGTCGACGGTGCGCAGCACCTTGTCGACGTCCCCGCCCGGCGGCAGGTGCGCCTCCAGCAGCAGGGCGGTGGGGTCACGGACGTCGAACGGGTCACCCATGAAGCCGAGGTAACCGCTGAGCCCGGTGGCCGTCCGGTCCCGCTGGACCAGCCGCTCGACCAGCCGGGACGCCTCCCCGTCGGTGAGGACCTCGGCCAGCACCACGTAGGGCAGGTAGGCGGCGAAGTCGGCGATCGGGTCGGGGACCCGCCAGGCGGCGGCCACCGCAGGCAGGGGGGCCAGCCGGTCGGCGTACGTCTCGCGGCGCTCGGCGGTCAGGTCCGGCTCGGTGAAGTCGGGACGGGACGGTGCCGGGCGGTGCGGTACGTCGCCGAAGTGCCGCTGCACCAGCGTGACGGCCTCGTCGACGTCGAGGTCACCGCTGACCGCCAGGACGGCGTTGCCGCTGGCGTAGTAACGGCGGAAGAAGTCGGTGGCGTCGGCGACGGTGGCCGACTCCAGGTCGGTGAAGGAGCCGTAGCCGTCGTGCGCGTTGGGGAAGGTGTCGAACATGACCGGCGGCAGGGTCAGCCAGGGGAACCCGCCGTACGGCCGGTTCAGCACGTTGACCCGGATCTCCTCCTTGACCACGTCGACCTGGTTGCGCAGGTTCTCCTCGGTCAGGCGGGGGCCGCGCATCCGGTCGGCCTCCAGGAACAGCGCCCGTTCCAGGGCGTTGCTCGGCAGGGTCTCGTAGTAGTCGGTGTAGTCCAGGTGGGTGGAGCCGTTGAAGCTGCCCCCGGCGCCCTGGACGTGTCGGAAGTGGGCCAGCTTCTCCAGGTTCTCCGAGCCCTGGAACATCAGGTGTTCGAAGAGGTGGGCGAAGCCGGTGCGCCCCTCGGGTTCGGAGCGGATGCCCACGTCGTAGAGGACGGCCACCCCGACGACCGGCGCGCTGCGGTCCGGGGTGAGCACCACCCGCAGGCCGTTGTCGAGGGTGAACCGCTCGACCGGATATCGCGTCGGCGGGATCCCGGCCCGCTGATCGGTGCTTCTCGTCGGTCCCGTCCGCTCTTGCGATCTCCGCGCCGCCACGATGACGACCCTAGCGCGTCGGTGTCCTGGCGCGGCGCCCTCCCTCCGCACGTTCGTACTGGTCCGGGCGCTTTGACCCGCTCGCTGTGATCTGCCTTCTCTTCCACGATCCGGATCGGTGCTTGACCTGAGCGGACCGCGTGTTCCAGTATCCCTATCAATCAGGTAGGAGAACTCCACTTTGCCGTACCCGGCGGGGTCCCCCGGCCGACCGGCACAGCGATGGGAACCGACAGACGATGTACGTCCTGGCCCGTGGTGACTACGCGGTACGCGCGATGCTGACCATCGCCGCCGCGCACGGCGGGCTGGTCAAGGCGGGCACCCTCGCCACCGACCAGAAGATCCCACCCAGCTTCCTCCAGGACATCCTGCTGGAGCTGCGCCGGGCCGACCTGCTGCACAGCCACCGGGGCGTCGAGGGCGGCTACGGCCTTGCCCGCCCCGCCGCCGACATCTCCGTCGGGGACGTCCTGCGCGCCGTCAGCGGTGTCCTCACAGTGGTTCGCGGCCTCCCCGCCGAGACCACCCGATACCACGGTCCCGCCGCCGGTCTGGGCACGGTGTGGCTCGCCGTGCACCGGGCGATCGGCGACGTCGTCGACCGCACCAGCCTCGCCGACCTGCTCACCCAGGACGCCACCTCCTCGCAACCCTCATCGCGGGCCGAACCTGACGGCAACGACGCCGAACCGGTCCGCGAGCCGGCACCTCCCACATCCGCATGACGCCGACCCGGGGCCGACCCGGTACGACTGGAGAACGAATGAACTCGCGCACCCTCCGCACCCTCCGGGGACGCGGTACCCGCGCCCTCGCGGCGACCGCCGCGGCACTGCTCGCGGTCAGTGCCCTCACCGCCTGCGGCGGCGACGGGGACGGCGCCGGTGGCGGCGAGGCCACCGAACTGCGCCTCGGTCTGTTCCCCAACATCACCCACGCCCCCGCCCTGGTCGGTGTGCAGAACGGGATCTTCGCCGAGAAGCTGGGCGACGGCATCAACCTCACCACCACCCCGTTCAACGCCGGACCGTCGGCGATCGAGGCGCTCTTCAACGGCGCCATCGACGCCACCTACATCGGCCCCAACCCGGCGATCAACGGCTGGGCCCAGTCCAAGGGCACGGCACTGCACGTCATCGCCGGCAGCACCTCCGGTGGTGCCGCCCTGGTCGTCAAGCCGGGCATCAACGGCGTCCAGGACCTGCGGGGCAAGAAGATCGCCACCCCCCAGCTGGGCAACACGCAGGACGTGGCGCTGCGCTACTGGCTGAAGAAGAACGGCCTGAACACCGACACCAACGGCGGCGGCGACGTCTCCGTCCTGCCCACCCCGAACTCGGAGATCATCACCGCGTTCGGCAGCGGCGCGCTGGACGGCGCCTGGGTGCCCGAGCCGCACCTGAGCCGACTGGTCCTCGAACACGGCGCGAAGGTGCTGCTCGACGAGAAGGACGAGTGGCCCGGTGGGGAGTTCGTCACCACCCACCTGATCGTCCGCAAGGAGTTCCTCGACAAGAACCCGGGGCTGGTCAGCAAGCTCCTGGAGGGGCACATCGCCGCTGTCGACGTCGTCAACAGCAACCCGGAGGAGGCCGCCAAGGCCGCCAACGACCAGCTCCAGGCGCTCAGCGGCAACACCCTGAAGGAGGACATCCTGAAGGCGTCCTTCGCCAACCTGACCTTCACCGTCGACCCCGTCGCACCGTCGCTGTACGGCAGCGCCAAGCACGCCGAGGAGGTCGGCCTGCTCGACCCGGTCGACCTGAACGGCATCTACCACCTCGGCCCGCTCAACGAACTCCTCAAGGCGGCCGGCAAGCCCGAGGTCAGCGGTGAGGGTGGTAGCTCGTGAGTCTGCTCGACCACGACGCCGTCGGGGCGACCGATTCCGGGAAGGGTCCCGGTCCGGTTCGCCTCGACGGCGTGTCCAAGGCGTACGGACGTGGCAACAAGGCCCTGCTCGCACTCGACAGGCTGTCGCTGACCGTGCGGCCCGGCGAGTTCGTCTGCCTCCTGGGAGCCTCCGGGTGCGGCAAGAGCACCCTGCTCTCCCTGGTCGCCGGGCTCGACCCGGCCAGCGCGGGCACCATCGAGCTGGGCGGTCACCGGGTCTCGATGATGTTCCAGGAACCGGCGCTCTTCCCCTGGCTGACCGTCTCCCGCAACGTGGAGATCGCGATGCGGCTGCGCGGTGTGCGGCGTGAGGAGCGACGGGAACGGGCCGCCGCGCTGCTGGAGACCGTCCGACTCTCCGGGTTCGGGCACAAGCGCCCGCACGAACTCTCCGGTGGGATGCGCCAGCGGGTGGCGCTGGCCCGGGCCCTGGCCGCCGACGCCGACCTGCTGCTGATGGACGAGCCGTTCGGCGCGCTGGACGCGATGACCCGGGACATCCTGCACGACGAACTGGAGCGCATCTGGCGAGAGCGCTCCCTGACCGTGCTCTTCGTCACCCACAACGTCAGGGAGGCGGTCCGCCTCGGCGACCGGGTGGTCCTGCTCAGCAGCCGACCGGGCCGGATCATCGAGGAGTTCGGGGTGGACCAGCCCCGCCCCCGCCGGATCGACTCCACCGAGGTCGCCGGGCTCGCCGCCACCATCACCGACCGGCTCCGTGCGGAGGTGTCCCGCCATGCCCAGTGAGAAGCCCACCGGCGGTCCGGCCCTGGCCGATCCGGAGGACTCCCCGCCCACGCCCACCCGGACGACCAGCGCCGACGAGGTGACCGGTCTCGACGCGCTGGAACTCGGCCCGAAGCGGACCGAGGGACGGGCCGCCGACATCGGTCGGGCGGTGTGGAGCAGCGCCTGGCCGAAGCTGCTCGCCATCGCCCTGGTGATCGTGGTCTGGCAGATCGTCTTCCTCGCCGAGTGGAAGCCGCCCTTCGCCCTGCCCGCCCCGCTGACAGTCTTCGAGGACCTCGCGGACCTCGTCGTCAGCCCGGAGTTCCCCTCCGCCATCGCGATCACCGCGCAGCGGGCCGTCACCGGCTTCCTGCTGGCGGTGGCCATCGGCACGGTGATCGGCGCTGCCGTCGCCCGGTTCCGGCCGCTCCGCGCGGCGATCGGGTCGCTGATCACCGGTCTGCAGACCATGCCGTCGATCATCTGGTTCCCCTTCGCGATCCTGCTGTTCCAGATCAGCGAGACGGCGATCCTGTTCGTGGTGATCCTCGGGGCGGCCCCCTCGGTGGCCAACGGTCTGATCAGCGGGATCGACTACGTGCCACCCACCTGGCTGCGGGTCGGCAAGGTGCTCGGCATGCGCGGCCTGTCGCTGTACCGGCTGCTGATCCTGCCGGCCTCGTTGCCGTCGTTCATCTCCGGTCTCAAGCAGGGCTGGGCGTTCGCCTGGCGCAGCCTGATGGCCGGTGAGCTGCTGGTGATCGTGGCCGGTCAGGGCTCGATCGGCTCACTGTTGCAGGGTGCCCGGGAGTTCAACAACGCTCCCCGGCTGCTCTCCTGGATCATCATCGTGCTGCTGCTCGGGATCCTGGTGGACATCCTGTTCAACGCCGTCGACAACGCCCTGCGCCGACGGTGGGGTCTCCAGCAGTCCTGACCCGACGACACCGAACGGCCGCAGCCCCCGTCTGTCAGACGGGGGCTGCGGCCGTTCCAGGCGGAACCGACGACTCAGGCGGTACGCGGGCGGCGGGGCCGCCGGGGGCGACGCGGGGCACCCGTACCACCACCGGACCCGGAGGCGGGGGCACCGCGCCGGGCCGGCGACGAACCGTTGATGGTCACCGGCACGCCGGAGGGCTCCCGGGCACCGGTGACCCGGGCCACGGCGTCGTCGCCGGGACGGGCCGACAGCGTCTGCGGCTGGATCCCGGCGGCGTTGAACAGCCGGGAGACGTCCCGGCGCTGCTCGGGCAGGACCAGCGTGACCACCGCGCCGGACTCCCCGGCCCGAGCGGTCCGGCCGCCCCGGTGCAGGTAGTCCTTCGCCTCGGCGGGCGGGTCGATGTTGACCACCAGGTCGAGCCCGTCGACGTGGATCCCCCGGGCCGCCACGTCGGTGGCGACCAACGCGGTGACCTGGCCGGTGCGGAACTGCTCCAGGATCCGGGTGCGCTGCGGCTGGGACTTGCCCCCGTGCAGTGCGGCGGCGCGGACCCCTCGGGTGAGCAGCTGTCGGGCCACCCGGTCGGCGCGGTGCTTGGTCCCGATGAACATGATCGTCCGCCCGTCCCGGGCCGCGATCCGGGCCAGCATGGTCGGCTTGTCGGCCGTCTCGACGTGCAGTACGTGGTGGGCCATCGCGGTCACCGTCGCGGTGCCCGGGTCGACGGAGTGCGACACCGGCGCGACGAGGAACCGGCGGACCAGTCGGTCCACCCCACCGTCGAGGGTCGCGGAGAAGAGCAGTCGCTGCCCACGGGGGGCGACCTGCTCCAGCAGCTTCGTCACCTGCGGCAGGAAGCCCATGTCGGCCATCTGGTCCGCCTCGTCCAGCACTGTGATCCCGACCTCGCCGAGGCGGACGTCGCCCCTGTCGATCAGGTCGTGCAGCCGGCCTGGGGTGGCCACGACCACCTCGGCCCCGGCCCGCAGTGCCTCCGCCTGTCGGCTGAGGGAGAGCCCCCCGACGACCGTCGCGGTCCGCAGGCCGACAGCCCGGGCGTACGGGTCGAGCGCGGTGGTGACCTGCTGGGCGAGTTCCCGGGTCGGCACCAGGACGAGGGCCAGGGGACGACCGGAGCGGGCCCGGCGTCCGGCGGTACGGTGCAGCACCGCCAGCCCGAAGGCGAGGGTCTTGCCGGAGCCGGTACGGCCCCGGCCGAGGACGTCACGGCCGGCGAGGGCGTCCGGCAGGGTGGCCGCCTGGATCGGGAACGGCCTGTCGATCCCCTGGGCCGACAGGGCGGCGAGCAGCGCCGGGGCGAGCCCGGTGGCGGCGAACGTCGGCGCTTCGGTCGACGTGATGGCGTGCGTGGTCATGGCAGGAGCCTTCCTCGAAACGGCACGTGTCGAGGAGGCGCGCGCCAGAGCGGCGCGGTCACCGGGGCGGACCACCGGCGGTCACAAGCACGAACCAGGTTGGGTGCGGGGAACCGCCCCGCCGCGTGCCCGAAGGTACGGGGGCGCGGCGGGGCGGGTCGACCGCGTCACCGCGTCCGGGACGGACACGGTGGATGTTGCGCGGTGTCGCTGCGTCAGATCGGGCGGATGTTCTCCGCCTGCGGGCCCTTCTGGCCCTGGGTCACCTCGAACTCGACCCGCTGGTTCTCGTCCAGCGACCGGTAGCCCGAGGACTGGATGGCCGAGAAGTGGGCGAAGACGTCGGCGCCGCCGCCGTCCGGGGTGATGAAGCCGAAGCCCTTGTCAGCGTTGAACCACTTGACGGTGCCAATTGCCATTTGTTTCGTCTCCTTGACGGAACGGTCTCACCCGCACCTGCTGCGGGTCGAGTCTGAGCGCCCACGCTTGACGCGCGAGTCGCGGTGTCGCTGCTGGTCGCCCCGCCCGGAGAACTCCGGACACAACAAAGTGCGCCTGGGGCCACAATCCGCCAGGCGCACACAGAGCCTCTGGTAACCAAAACTGCAACGCAGCCAACGTACCACGGGATCAACCGGCGCGGGGTGGATCGGCTGGACTTTCCGGCACCCCCGTGATCAGCCCGGTGAGCCCGTCGGCGTCGAGCAGGTCCGCAGGCCGGACTGTCACCCCGGAGCGTACGTAGTGGAACGCCGCTCCGACCCGCTCCACAGGCACCCCGGCCAGCTCCGCCCAGGCGAGCCGGTAGACCGCCAACTGCACCGCCACCGTCTGCGCCTCGTCCCCGGTCGGTTGTCGGCCGGTCTTCCAGTCCACCACGTCGAACCGCCCCCCGGGACGGCTGAACACCGCGTCCATCCGGCCCCGGACCACCACCCCGCCGAGCACCGTGGCGAACGGCACCTCCACCTCGGTCGGCACCCGGTCGGCCCACTCACTGGCCAGGAAACGCTCCTGCAACTCGACGAGGGCCTCGTCGGGGGCGGCCTCGGCGTCGGCGGCACCTGGCAACTCGTCCACGTCGAGCAGCCGGTCCGCCCCGAACCGCTGCTCCAGCCAGGCGTGGAAGGTCGTGCCCCGCCGGGCGTACGGGTTCGGCCGGGTGGGCATCGGGCGACGCAACGACCTGGCCAGGTCGGCCGGGTCACGACGCAACGCCACCAGTTGGGTGACCGAGAGCTGGTCGGGCAGGGCCACCTCCACCGCGTCGGCCCGGCGCAGCAGTTCGGCCCGCTCGGCCAGGAGCAGATCCACCTCCCGTCGCCACCGGTCCGCCTCCGGATCGGCCACCCCCGCGTCGCCACCCGGGCCGGCCCCTCCAGCGTCGCCACCCGACGCGGTCCTTCCCGGGTCGAGACTCGGGTCGGCCGACCCGGCACCGGTCGGCGGGCCTGCCGTCGGGGCGGGGCCGTCGGGCTCCGGTACCGCCCGCCGGTCGTCGGTGAGCAGGCGTCGCACCAGGGCTGCGGCCTCGGTCAACGCCGGCCGGCGGGCACCCAGCGGGTCGGCCGGCCACTCCGCGCGCAGCACCACCTCGGTGGTCGGGTTGACAGCGTCACCGCCCGGCTCCGGCGCCCACTCGTTGACGACGTACCCGTCCCCGCCGTCCAGGCAGGCGTCGTGCACCTCGCGCAGCAGGACCGACGGCCCCCGGGGACGCTTCGTCCCCTCCCCCCACCAGTACCCCGAGCAGAGCAGCAACCGCCGTGGTCGGGTCACCCCGACGTACGCCAGCCGACGTTCCTCCCGCTCGTCGTGCGCCCGCCAGGCATCGGCGAAGTCGGCCACCGCCCGGGCCACCCCACGCTGGTCGACGGTGTCGGCGAGGGCCAGGTCGGGCAGGCCGTCGGCGTCCCCGCGCAGCGGGAACGGCAGCACACCGAGCCCTCCCAGCCAGTGGTCGGAGTTGCGGGACGGCCCCGGCCAGCCACCCCGGGTCAGCCCGGCCACCGCCACCACGTCCCACTCCAGGCCCTTGGCGGCGTGTGCGGTGAGGACCTGCACCGCCCCCTCCACCACCTCCACCTCGCCCGGGGTCAGCCCCCGCTCGGAGTCCTCGGCAGCGGCGAGGAAGGCGAGGAACCCGGCGAGGGTCGCCCCCGGGGTCTCCCCGCTGAACCGGGCCGCCACGTCGGCGAGGGCATCCAGGTGCCCCCGGGCCAGACCGGCGTCGCCAGCGCCCTCCCGACCCGCCCGGACCGCAACCTCCACGTCCAGGCCCATGGTCCGTTCCACGTCCGCGATCAGCTCCGGCATCGTCTGGTCCAGTCGGTAGCGCAGCAGCGCCAACTCCTGGGCGTACGCGCGAAGTCGCGCGTACCCCTCCGCCGAGTACGCCTGCGCCGGACCGAGGTCGGCCAACGCCTCGACGAGCGTCGCCTCGTCGAGGACGTCGACGGTGATCTCCGGCTCCTCCCCTGCGGCGGCGTCCACCCGGGCCCCACCGGCACGGTCCGGGTGAGCGTCACCGGGGCGGTCCGTTCGGGTGTCACCGGGGTGCTCCGGGGCGCGTCTACCGGCCAGCTCACGACGGGCCACAGCGATCGCCCGGGCCCGGCGGTGCAGGGCCACCAGGTCGCGGGGGCCGATCCGCCACCGGGCACCTGTCAACAACCGCAGCAGCGCCGCACCGTCGGTGGGATCGGCGAGGACCCGCAGGGTGCACACCACGTCCCGGACCTCCGGGGTGTCCAGGAGCCCACCCAACCCGACCACCTCCACCGGCAGGCCCCGCTCGCGCAGCGCCGACTCGATGACCGGGATCTGGCTGCGCAACCGGACCAGCACGGCGGTGGTCGGACGCCGGTCCACCGGGATCTGCTCCGGCAGCGCCCCCGGCGTCCCGGCGGCCCCCCGCCAGGACGCCAACACACTGTCGGCGATCCAGTCGGCCTCCTCGGCGTACGTGTCGAGCAGGGCACAGTGCACTGTCGCGGCGGCGTAGCCCCTCGGCGTACGGTGCGGGATCGGCTCGGCCACGCTGAACGCGGCCCGCAGTTCGGGCACCCGGGCACCGGCGGCCCGCAGCGGGGTGGCCAGGGCGTTGGCCACCGCGAGGATCTCCGGGCGGTTACGCCAACTGGTGGTGAGGCCGAGCACCTGGGCCGACGTGCCGTCGGTGCGGGCGAAGTCGACGGGGAACCGGTCCAGGGTGCCGGCGCTCGCCCCCCGCCAACCGTAGATCGACTGGCAGGGGTCGCCGACCGCGGTGACCGGGTGCCCACCGCCGAAGAGCGCGTTGAGCAGCACCACCTGCGCGTGACTGGTGTCCTGGTACTCGTCGAGCAGGACCACCCGGAACCGGTCCCGTTCGACCGCCCCGACCCCCGGGTGGTCCCGGGCCACCCCGGCCGCCCGGGCCAACTGGTCGGCGAAGTCCATCGCCTCGAAGTCAGCCTTGCGGCGGCCGTACGCCCGCACCAGCGGCAGCAGCTTCAACCTGATCTGCTGGAGCTGGAGCGCCCGGCGGACGTCGGCGTAGATCCGGCCGGGGCGGGACTGCACCTCGGCGAAGAACCGACCGGTCCAGGCGGCGAGGGTGTCCGGGGAGACCAGGTGCTCGTCCAGCTCCCCGGCGAGCGCCAACACCGCGTCGGTGATGGTGCTGGGCATCCGGTTCACCTCGGACATGTCCCCGTCGTAGTTGCGGACCAGCAGGTCCACCAGCTGCCAACGGGACGCCTCGGTGAGCAGCCGGGTGGCCGGTTCGTACCCGGCGCGCAGCCCGTGCTCGGTGACGATCCGGGCGGCGTACGAGTGGTACGTCGAGATCGTCGGCTCACCGGCGAACGGGTCGTCGGCCGGGTTCCGCCCGTGCCGGCCCAACCGGCGGATCAGCTGGTCCAACCGGGTACGCACCCGGTGGGCCAGCTCACCGGCGGCCTTGCGGGTGAAGGTGAGCCCGAGGATCTGCTCCGGTCGGACGTACGAGTTGGCGACCAGCCAGACCACCCGGGCGGCCATCGTCTCGGTCTTGCCCGAACCGGCCCCGGCGACCACCAGGACCGGCTCCACCGGCGCGGAGATGATCTCCGCCTGTTCCCGGGTCGGTGCCGGGAGCCGGAGCAGCTTCGCCAGCTCGACAGGGGTGTAGCGGGGACCGGAGTCGGCCCGTCGGGGGGCCGGGGCGGTGCCGGAGTCGAAGAGCGCGGGCTGCGTCACGGGCTCCCCTCCCGGCGCGGGGGCGAGGTCGGCACTGTCACTCCTCGCGGTCACGGCGACGGGGGACCGGCGGCTCCACCACCTGGCGACCCTGACCGGAGACGGGGCAGCTGGTGCGGACCGGACAGACCCGGCACTTGGAATTGGCCACGGCGGCGAAGGTGGCCGCCGCCATCGTATCGGCGGTCCGCCTGACCAGGGCGGTCGCCCAGCCCGCCGCCGGCCCCTCCCCGGCCGGGGCCTGGCCCTGCTCCCGGGCCTCCCGACCACCGGTACCCAGCTGCACCAGCGCCGCCCCGCCGGAGGTGTCGCCGTACTCGGCGAACGCCCCCGCCTCCACCGCCGCCTGGTACGCGCCGAGCTGCGGGTGTTCGGCGACGTCAGTGGTGCTGACGGCGGTGGAGCGTCCGGTCTTCAGGTCGATCACGACGAGGCGACCGTCGGCGTCGACCTCCAGCCGGTCCACCCGGCCGGTCAGCTGCACCGGGCGGTGCGGATCGTCCAGGCGGACCGCGAACTCGTGTTCGATGGCGAGCAGGCGACGCGGGTTCCCGGCCAGCCACCGCAGCAGTTTGTCCACCATGGCCTCGGCGCGGTCCTGTTCCGGCCCGGCCATCCACCGGGCGGCCAGCTCGATGGCGTCGAACCGGGCGGTGACGTACTCCAGCAGGGCCGACCTGTCGACGCTGGCGTCCTCGGCGAGCATCGCGGCGGCGTGCACCAGGTTCCCGACGCCCTGCGCCGCGCTCGGCGACGAGCTGCCCCCGTGCCGTTCCAGGAGCCATCGCAGGCTGCACCGCAGCGCACTCTCCATGCCCGACGGGGTCACCCGCACCGGGTCGCCGTCGGCGACCAGGGGCCGGTCGTCGGAGAGCCCCCGCAGCCCCCACCAGTCGTCGGGGTGCGCGCCGGGCACCCCGGCTGCGGCGAGCCGGGCCAGTTCACCCGCCGCCGCCCGCCGCCGGGCCGACGCGGCATCGGGGTCGGTCACCGCGGTACGCAACTCGGCCACCAGCGCCGACAGGGTCAACGCCCGGGGTGGCCGTCCCACAGGCAGCACCGAGACGCGACCCGACCCCCCGGCTGCCCGGTTCGACTCGGCCGCCGTCCTCGACCCCGCCGACCCGCCCGACTCGGCGGGCTCGGTCGGCTCGACCTGCCCGGTCGCCTCGGTCGACTCGACCGCCTCGGTCGGCCCCGTCGCCTCGGTCACCCCGGTCGGCTCGGTCGGGCCCGTCGCCTCGGTCACCTCGGTCGGCTCGGTCGGGCCCGTCGCCTCGGTCACCTCGGTCGGCTCGGTCGGGCCCGTCGCCTCGGTCGGTTCGGTCGATTCGGTCGGGCCCAGTTCGTACAGGAACCGGCTGGGTTGCTCCTCGTGGTCGTCCCCACCCACCGAGGCCGAGGCGACCGCGCTGACCAGCAGCCGACGGCGGGCCCGGGTGACAGCCACGTGGAAGAGCCGACGCTCCTCGTCGAGCAGGGCCGAGGTCTGCCCGACCAGGCCGGCGACCCGACCACCGGCCTCGGCCCGACCGGCGAGCACGTCGACAAGTCGCTCCGAGCCGAGCAGGCTGCCGCGCAACCGAAGATCGGGCCAGACCCCCTCCTGCACCCCGGCGACAGCGACCAGGTCCCACTCCCCGCCCTTGGCGGCGTGCGCGGTGAGCAGTCGGACCGCCTCACCCCGGTCGGCGCTGGCGGCCAGGGTGTCCGCCGGAAGGTCCTGCCCGAGGACGTGATCGAGGAAGACCTCGGCCCGGGCACCGGGCAGCCGGTCGGTGAACCGGGCTGCGGCGTCGAAGAGCACCAGGACCGCGTCGAGGTCCCGGTCGGCGGCCTCCGCCCGCCAGCGTTGCGCGCTCTCGTGCTCCCCGGTGGCCGCCCATCCCCTGACGATCGCCCCGGCCCACCGCTCGGCCAGGCCGCTGCCGTCCCACACCGCCCAGAGCACGTCCTCGGCGGTCGCGCCGGGCTGGTCGGCGGTCTCCCGGGCGACAGCCAGCAGGCCGGCCACCGCCTGCGCCGGCTCCGCCCACCGGCGGTCGATCTCACCGATCTCCTCCGGGTCGCGCAACGCCTCGACGATCAGCTCCCCGGAGGGTCGGCGGTCACCCCGGGCCAGGGCGATGACCCGTAGCCCCTGCCGGAGCCGCCGCTCGGCCAGCGGATCGGCCCCGCCGAACGGGGAGTGCAGCAGCGCCACCGCCGACTCCTCGTCGAGCCGGTCCGGTTCGAGCGCGCAGCGCAGCAGGAGCAGCAGGGGTGCGACGGCTGGTTGCAGGTGCAGCGGCAGGTCCTCGCCGTTGACCACTGCCGGCACCCCGGCCGCGTGCAGTGCCCGTTGCAGGTGGGGAAGCTGTCGGGCCGTGGAACGCACCAGCACCGCCATCCGGGACCAGGGCACCCCGTCCATCAGGTGTGCCGTCCGTAGGGCGTGGGCCAGCCAGGCCGCCTCGCTGGTGGCGGAACGGAACGTCCGTACCGTCACCGACCCGCTCTCCGCGTCCGGCAGCGGGGTCAGGTGACGGTGCGCGGAGGGGCCGCGAAGCCGACGACCCAGTCGCCCGGTGACTGCCAACAACCGGGACCCCGCCCGGTACGACGTGCCGAGCACGACCTTCGCCGCCGGGGCACCCGACCAGGTCCGGAACCGGTGCCCGAAGGCGTTCACCACCTGCGGATCCGCGCCCCGGAACGCGTACGTCGAGGAGTCCGGGTCGCCGAAGGCGACGAGTGTCTTCCCTCCACCGGCGATCACCTCCAGCAGGTCCACCTGGGCGGGGTCGGTGTCTGCCAACTCGTCGACGTACACGTACGCCAGGCGGCGGCGCTCGGCGGCGAGCAGGTCCGGATCGTCGAGCAGTAGTCCCCGGGCCGCCCGGACCAGTTCGGCCGGGTCGTAACCGACCGAACCACGGTTGGCGACGTCTCGCAGGGCGAGCACGGCGACGTACTCCCGGAGGAACCGGGCGGCGGCCGACCAGTCGGAGCGGCCGAGTCGCTCACCCAGGCGGGCCAGCTCGACCGGGCCCACCCCGCGCTCGGCGGCCCGCATCAGCAGGTCGCGCAGTTGGGCCGCGAAGGCCCGGGTACGCAGCGCCGGGCGGAGGTCCTCCGGCCACCCCACCGGGTCGTCCTCGCCCTCCACGCCCACCACGTCGAGCAGCTCGCGGATGATCAGATCCTGCTCGGGGCCGGTGAGGAGCCGGGGCGACGGCTCACCCCGGTCGGTGGCGGCCCGACGCAACAACCCGAAGGCGTACGCCGCGAAGGTGCGGACCAGCGGTTCCCGGATCACCCGGTGTCCGTCGAGGGCGATCCGGGCCTCGATCTGTCGGCGCAGGTCGGTGGCCTGTCGCCGACTGAAGGTGAGCACCAGGACACGTTCCGGGTCGACGCCCTCGGCCACCCGGGCGGCGACCGCCTCGATCAGGGTGCTGGTCTTGCCGGTGCCCGGCCCGCCGACCACCAGCATCGGCCCGTCGGTGTGCCCGACGACCTCGGCCTGCACCGGGTCGGCCCGCCGACCCCCGTCCACCGACCGGTCCCGGCCCGGTGTGTCCGCGCAACCCTCGGACCCGACCGGGCCCGCCGAGTGGTCCACCTCGGTGGGCACATCCGATTCGACGGACCCGTCGGCACCCGCCGACAGCGGGCTCGGCCCACGCACCGTTTCCCGAACAGCGGCACCGGTGCGCCGCACCAGCCGATACACCTGCATCCCCTCATCCCACCACTGCCCACCGACACTCCCCCACCGACACTCCCCCACCAACTCCCACCCGCCCTCTCCCCGCCCCCCTCCCCGCACGGCCCCCGCCCCGCCCCCTCCCCGCCCCCTCCCCGCCCGGCCCCCGCCGGCCGGTGGCGTGATCAAGGGGTTTCGGTCAGATTCGATCTCCGGGGTGACGCAAACCCCTTGATCACCGGGTCGGGTCGGTGCCGATCCGGCCGCCGGAATCCGGGCGGTTGGTTCGTATGGATGGGGATTGGGCGAGGAGGTCCAGGGCTTTCTGCGGGGTGGGGGCGACGGTCAGGAGGTCCAGGCCGGCGGGTTTGAGGAAGTTCTCGGCGGTGCGGGCGGCGAGCCAGTCGAGCAGGGGACCGTAGAAGCCGTCGGTGTCCACCAGGACCATCGGCTTGGTGTGCATGGCCAGGGTCGCCGTCGTCCAGACCTCGAAGAGTTCGTCCAGCGTGCCGAGGCCGCCGGGAAGGGTCAGGAAGGCGTCCGACCGTTCGATCATGAGGATCTTGCGGGCGGCCATGCTGTCGGTGACAAGCAGTTCGTCGGAGGCCAGGTCGGCGACCTCCAGGTCCACCAGGGACTGCGGGATCACCCCGACCGTCGTACCCCCGGCGGCCCGGGCGCCCTCGGTCAGCGCACCCATCATCCCGACGGATCCACCCCCGCTGACCAGCGTGTGTCCCCGACGGGCGATCTCCGCGCCGGTCTCGGCGGCGAGGTCCAACCAGCGCTGGTCGAGAGTACGGGAGGAGGCGCAGAACACGCAGATCGCCGCCACCCGGTCAGCCCTCCGACCCGTCGGGGGCGTCGCCCCGGGCGGCGGCCTGCTGGTCGGCGGCGGTACGGGCGACGCTCTCCTGCCGGACCGCCTCCTGCTCGACGGAGAGCGCGGCCTCGGCCTCCACGATGTGGCGTACCGCCGCGTCGACGTCGTCGGTCAGGCAGATGAGGTCCAGGTCCACCGGCCCGATCTTGCCGCCGACCGCCATGGTGTCCCGCAGCCAGTCGAGCAGACCCCGCCAGTACTCGGTGCCCATCAGGACCACCGGGAACCGGGTCACCTTCCCGGTCTGGACCAGGGTGAGCGCCTCGAAGAGTTCGTCCATGGTGCCGAAGCCGCCGGGCAGGACGACGAACGCCTGGGCGTACTTGACGAACATGGTCTTGCGGGCGAAGAAGTAGCGGAAGTCGATGGCCAGGTCGACCCACTCGTTGATGCCCTGTTCGAAGGGGAGTTCGATGCCGAGGCCGACGGAGAGCCCGCCCGCCTCGCTGGCTCCCCGGTTCGCCGCCTCCATCACGCCCGGCCCACCGCCGGTGATCACCGCGTACCCGGCTCGGGCCAGGGCCGCACCGAGCGCCTCGGCGAGCCGACACTCCGGGCTGTCCGGGCTGCTCCGGGCGGAGCCGAAGACGCTGACCGCGGGCGGCAGGTCGGCGAGGGTGTCGAACCCCTCGACGAACTCGGAGAGGATGCGCAGCGCCCGCCACGCGTCCCGGGTCTTCCAGTCGCTGCGTCCCCGCGAGTCCAGCAGCCGCTGGTCGGCGGTGCTGTCCGGGATGGCACCGCGACGCAGGGTCACGGCCCCCCGGTGTCGTTCCCGTCCTGGCGCCCGTGGGGTGTCGCTGCCGTGGCTCTGACTCATGGGAGCAACCGTAATGGAGCGGCACCTTTCGGGTACGCCGACCAGCCCGTCCGTAGGAATTTCGTGATCATGGGCAACTAATTCGGTCGCGCGTACGTCTTACTATTCACATACCGGGTATGCCTGGGCGCGCTTCGGGGGAGGAGCAGAGCGTGATCAGTAACAGCGAGATGATCCGGATTCGACGACAGATGCAACGGCGGATCCAGGACGTGGTGGCCGAACGTCGGCGGACCCGCCTGGCCGAGGAGGTCACCGATCCGGTGGGCGAGGCGGCCGACCGCCCCACCGATCCGGCCAGCCTGACCCCCACCCACTGACGACCCTGGCCGGACCGGCTCAGGCCGGACCGGCCAGGGCGGTCCGTGGAACAGGAGAACGGCCGGTCAGGGCTGAGCCAGCCAGCGATGCAGAGTGGCGGCCCCGTCACGGATCTTCGACAGCTCGACGTGCTCGTCCGGGTGGTGGGCGAAGTTCGGGTCCCCCGGGCCGAAGTTCAGCGCCGGAATCCCCATGGCGGCGAACCGGGCCACGTCGGTCCAGCCCAACTTGCCGATCGGTGCCTCCCCCACCGCGTCCAGGAACTCCTTGGCCACGGCGGCCCCCAACCCCGGCCGGGCACCGGCCGCGCAGTCGGTGATCCGCAGGTCGTACCCGGAGAGCAGCTCCCGCAGGTGCGCCTCCGCCTCGGCCGGGGTCCGGTCCGGCGCGAACCGGAAGTTCACCTCGATCTCGCACAGGTCCGGGACCACGTTCCCGGCCACCCCGCCGTTGATCCGGACCGCGTTCAACCCCTCCCGGTAGTCACATCCGTCGATGGTGACCCGTCGGGACTGGTACTCCTCCAACCGACGCAGCAGCTCACCGGCGCGGTGGATGGCGTTCACCCCGTGCCAGGAGCGCGCCGAGTGGGCCCGTACGCCGGTGAGGGTCACCACCGCCCGCATGGTGCCCTGGCACCCCGCCTCGACCACCCCGTACGTTGGCTCCAGCAGCACCGCGAAGTCGGCGGTGAGCCACTCCGGGTGCGCCTCGGCGACCAGGAACAGCCCGTTGTACCGCTGCTCGATCTCCTCCGCCTCGTAGAAGAAGTACGTCACGTCGTACCTCGGCTCGGGCAGGGTGACCGCCAGGTGCAGCGCGTACGCCACCCCGGACTTCATGTCCGAGGTGCCGCAGCCGTACATCAGGTCGCCACGCATCGTGGCCGGGAAGTTGTTGTTCAGCGGCACCGTGTCCAGGTGCCCGGCGAGCACGACCCGGGAGTCCCGACCGAGGTCGGTCCGGGCCATCACGGTGTTGCCGAACCGGTGGGTGGTCAGGTGCGGCACCTTCCGCAACACCTCCTCCACGCAGTCGGCGATCACCTTCTCGTTGAGCGAAACGGACTCGATGTCGACCAGCGCGCGGGTGAGGGCCACCGGATCGGCGAGGACCTCGGGGGTAAGCGGGTTCTCCATGATTCGCACGGTACCGTCAGTTCCGGTACACGCGAGGGGTGAGCCTGCCCGCAGGCGCTCCGCCGCGTTGGAGATCACGCGCGGCAGCACGCCGCCCGGTGATCGCGGCGACGCGTCCCGCAGCCGTGACGGAGAAAGGTGAAGCAGTGACGTCCGCACAACCCGCCTGGGGTATCGGTCTGGCCACCACCACCGCCGAGGGGCAGGTGCTCGACACCTGGTACCCGACCGGCAAGCTGGGACTGGGGGACCTGCCACTGGTTCCCGGCGAGGAGCAGGCCGACGTCCTCGACCTGCCGCCGGGCGCGATCGGCGACCGGGCGCTGCCCGGTCTGCGTACCGTCGAGGTGGTCACCGTGATCGGCTCCCTGGCCGATCCGGTCGCCGACGCCTCCGACGCGTACCTTCGGTTGCACCTGCTCTCCCACCGCCTGGTCCGGCCCAACGAGATCAACCTCGACGGGATCTTCGGCAAGCTGGCGAACGTCGCCTGGACCTCGGCCGGGCCGTGCCCGCCGGAGCGGGTTGACGAGCTGCGGGTGATCGAGCGGACCGCCGGCCGCCACCTGGCCGTGTACGGGGTGGACAAGTTCCCCCGGATGACCGACTACGTGGTCCCCTCCGGCGTACGGATCGCCGACGCCGACCGGGTCCGCCTCGGCGCGCACCTGTCCGCCGGCACCACCGTCATGCACGAGGGCTTCGTCAACTTCAACGGCGGCACGCTCGGCACCTCGATGGTCGAGGGTCGCATCGCGCAGGGCGTGGTGGTCGGGGACGGCTCCGACATCGGCGGCGGCGCCTCGATCATGGGGACCCTCTCCGGTGGCGGCACCGACCGGGTCCGCATCGGTGAGCGGAGCCTGATCGGCGCCAACGCCGGGGTGGGGATCTCCCTGGGTGACGACTGTGTGGTGGAGGCCGGGTGCTACATCACCGCCCCCTCCAAGATCACCCTCCCGGACGGCGCGGTCGTCAAGGCCAAGCAGCTCTCCGGGGTGGACGGGCTGCTGTTCTGGCGCAACTCGGTGACTGGCGCGCTGGAGGCGAAGCCGCGTACCGGCCAGGGCGTGGCGCTCAACGCCGCGCTGCACGCCAACGACTGACGTACCGACCGACGGACCCGGCGGCGACCGCCGGGTCCGTCGGTGCGTCAACGGCTCACCGCAGGCGGTACGCCCCGATCGTCTCCTGGGTCAGGGTGTTGCCGGCGGCGTCGCGGACCGTGGCCCGCAGCGACGCGTGTCCCTTCCCGGCCGGGTGCCGGGCGGCGGCCACCCACCGGTCGCCGACCTGCTGGACCTGGGACCGCCGCCAGGTCTGCCCCTCGTCGTACGACACCTCCACCGTCACCGCCTTCACCTCGGCGGTGCTCCCCTGACGTTGGATGTCGAACGGGATCAGGAACCGCTGCCCGGCCGGGGCGCTGTTGTCCGGGCGTAGCTCCGGGGTGAACCGGACCGCCATGGCCGGCACCGGGACGAAATCCGTGTCGGGGACGTGCCGGGACCGGAACGTCCAGGTCGCCTCGATCCGGCTGGCCAGGTCGGTGAAGCTCCGCTCGGCGGTGACCTCGACCCGGTACTTCGCCCCGCCGGGCGGGACCTCGAACTCGCCGAAGCCCGTGTAGTCGGTCTCCCCGACCAGTTCCCCGTCGCGGTAGAGCGCGGTCCGCCCCCGGTCGCTGATCGAGGCCCCGTAGTGCCCGGCCTGGTCGTCGTAGAGCGGCGCGGAGACGAGAATGGTGTCCCCGAACCGCCCGACGATCGGCCACCTCGCGTTCACCGACGGCCCGTACGGTGCGACGTTCCAGGTGTCCCGGTAGGTCTTACCGGCCCGGTACGCCTTCGGGTCGGCGTCGAGTGCGGTGTAGAAGTCCAGCCAGTCCTCCTCCGTGCGCTTGCCGGAGTAGAGCGAGCTCTGCCAGTGGACGTTCTTCGTGTTGTGCCACTCGACCCGCTGCCCGGGGACCGCGGTGGGTAGCACTGCCGCCGACGAGCCGGTGTCGTGCTTCGGGAACCGGGGGAAGACCGTCCGTTCGAACTCCAGCCCCGGGGTGGGACCCCGGAACTGGTGGACGGCCTTGGCCAGGTCCTGCCGCCGGAAGTCCTTGACGTACCCGGTCGGGAACCGGCCGGGTAGGGCCTCGGCAACCGCGTACAGGTAGGGGGTGCTCGGCACGCCGGGTTTGATCCACTGGCTGCTCACCGAACCGACGAACTGCTCGGCCGAGCCCCGCCGACCCACCTGGGCGCTGTACAGCCCGGCGAACTCGTCGGCCCAGAGGCTGAAGCCGTACCCACCGTCCTCGTCGACGGCGAACTCGGCGCTGAGGTCGATCAGGGCGGGCACCGCCGAGGGCTCCGGGACCGAGGTGTGGACCGGCCGGGCACTGCGGGCGTCGGCGGTCACCGTCGTCGGCTTGGTGACAGTCACCTCCGGCCACGCCAGGGCGGAGATCCTCTCCACCTCCTCGCCCTCACGCTCCAGGACGTACGCGACCAGCCCGTACCGGCCCTTCGGGAGCCGGTACACACCCTCGCCGGCCTCCGTCAAGCTCCAGTTGTCCAGCCCGACCAGGTAGGCCACCGCCTCGGCGGCCGCGGCCCCGGTGGAGTCCAGGTACCGGAAGGTCACCGGGTAGCTCTCCACCTCGCGGTGCACGGCGATCGGGGTGACCGCCCGTACCTCGCCGGAGGTGGCGACGATCCGCCCGGTGTAGTAGCCGTCCGGCCCGTCGACGCTGGTGTCGACGGTGACTGACGCCGACGCCTCCCCGCCCGCCGGTACCGTCACCTGCTGCGCCCCGAGGGTGAACACCCCGGCCGGAGCCGGTTCCCCGTCGGGGTCGGTGGCGGTCAACGTCAGGTCGAGGGTGAGCGGAGTGGTGCCGCCGTTGCGCCAGGTCACGGTCTTGACGATCGGCTCGTCGTCGTCGTGCGGCCACTGCGTCCGGCCGAAGGACACCCCGCCCGGCTCGCTGGTGAGGAGCTGGTCGACGGCGCGCGCCGCGTCGACCCGACCGGCCCCCTGCTGGTACGCGGTCAGCTCCGGATTGGGCTCGGCCGAGGCGGTGACGGCCGCCTTGAGCTGACCGGCCTGCCAGTCGGGGTGCCGCTGGGCGAGCAACGCCACAGTACCGGCCACGTGCGGGGTGGCCATCGAGGTTCCGGAGGCCGACACGTAACCCTCGCCGACCACCTCTCCCATCGTGGTGCCGCTCGCCCGGGCGGCGACGATGTCCACCCCGGGGGCGGTCACGTCCGGCTTGAGGGCGTCGTCGCCGACCCGGGGGCCCCGGCTGGAGAAGTCGGCGAGGTCGTCGTCGCGGTCCACAGCGCCGACGGTGAGGGCCGAGTCCGCCGATCCGGGTGAGCCGACCGAGCCGTCGCTGCCGTCGTTGCCCGCAGCGATCACGAAGAGCGTCCCGGTGCTCGCGGTCAGGGTCTCGACCGCCTCCTCCAACGGGTCGATCTCCGGGGTGTCCCAGCCGCCGAGGCTCAGGTTGACCACTGTGGCGCGCTTCTCCTGCGCGGCCCACTGCATCCCGGCCAGGATCGCCGACTCGGTGCAGGAGTTGGTCTCGCAGACCTTGCCGCTGATCAGGGTCGCGTCCGGGGCAACTCCCCGGTTGCGCCCGTCGGAGGCCGCCCCGCTGCCGGCGATGGTAGAGGCGACGTGGGTCCCGTGCCCCACCTCGTCGCCCGGCTCGGACACCTCGGTGAAGTTGCGGCTGTCGGCGACCCGACCGACGAGGTCGGGGTGCTCGACGTCGACCCCGGTGTCCAGGACGGCCACCGTGACGCCGCGTCCGGTCCACCCGGCCCGGTGAGCGGCGGGAGCCCCGATCTGCGGCACGCTGTGTTCGAGGGTGAGCTGCCGCCGACCGTCCAGCCAGATCCGACCGACACCCCCCGCCGTGTCGGTACGGGCAGCGACCGAGCCGGTGGTGACGGCCGTCCAGACCGCCTGCGCCCGGTCCTTGCGTGCGCTGACGGCGGCACCCCCGATGACAGGCAGGTCCCGGGTGACCCGGGCCCCGCCGAGGTCGACGCCGCCACGCCGCTGACCGGCCTGCGACCGGTATCCGACGAGCAACGGCAGGTCACCCCGGTGGGCGTCGTCGAGGCCGGCCTCGATCAGCCCGGTGACGTCGAACAGTCGCCGGTCCACCTTCCCGGACCTGACCAGCGGCAGGGCGTCGGACGGCAGGACCGTCACGTTCCCCCTGTCCCGCTGGACCAGGAACCGTATCCCGGACCGGTCCTGTCCCCGGCGGACGCTGAGCCCGCCGGTCGCGTCCACAGTGATCCGGTCCCCGGTGATCAGGGTGACGGTGGCCGCCCCGGGCTGGTTGGGCTGCTCCGGTGGGGTGGCGACGGTCGCCGCCGGGCCGACCGTCAGTCGCGCGGGAGCTGCTGACGCCGCCGCCGGAACCCCCACCACCAGAGCGAGTACGAGACCGAACGCTGATGTTCTTCTACCTCGGTGCAACGGTTTCCCTCCTGACGCATCGTCACTGACGGAACTCGCATCGACACGAGTCAGAATTTCATGACGGACAGCCAACAAAGAAGGCCGGAGCGTGACGAACTCAGCACAAAGTGGAGTCGGGCGGTCCGCGATCCCCAGTGACCTCCACAGCGGAGGGCTCCACCCCCTGGGCCACCCGCCACCCCGCTGAGCTGCAACAAAGCACCCGATCGGGGGTGGCAGACCCCCGGAAATGAGAGCACTCTGGGTAGTGACTCCTTCACTGGAGGGTGTGATGGCCGGTCGAGTTCTCGAACTTCGCGTCCACGGAGTGTCAAACACTCCGCCGGACCAGATCCTCGGTCTGCGTCCGGAGCCCGGCGGTGACGGGCCACGACCGTGGCTGGTCGCCGGAAGCGAGACCACCGGCTTCTACCGGCCCACCCCGTTCCGGGACGGGGCACCGCTCACAGTCGAGGCGTACAGCTGGGGGCAGCTGACCTCCGGAGCGCGGACCGCGCGCGACATCTACCGGGCCCTGTGGACGCTGCTCCTCCCCTTTGCCCTGGCCAACGTGGCCCTGCACGCCCGGCCCGGAATCCCCCCGGACCCGGACCGGGAACGCTGGGGCAGCCGCTCGGGCCTCGCCGCCTGGCTGATCCGGCTCTTCTGTCTGAGCATGACCGCGGCCCTCTCCCTGGCCGCCACCGGAGTCGGCGTCGACCTGATCGGCTGGCAGTGCGTCGACGAGGCCTGCCTGAGCCGGATCCCCGGGCCGTGGGAGTTCCTCGGGCAGGGCTGGTGGCAGTCGGGTTCCCGACCGCTCGCCGTCGGTCTGCTGGTCCCGCTCGGCCTGATGGCCTTCCTCTGGCTGCTCAGCTGGCGCACCTACCAGTACGAGGCGGAGATGCCGGCTCGACCCGCCACCTCCGCCTCGCAGGGTCCCGACGCCGACCCGGACGACCCGGCCGAGACCGACCCGACCGACCTGACCGACGACGGCCTCGACCCCCGCACCGACGGGTTCGACGACGACGGCGTGGGCTCGGCCGGCTCCGCCGCCTGCCCACCGGAGAGCCCGTTGCAGGACCGGACCTTCTGGGGTGGTGAGGGACAGCTGCGACGCTCGGCGGTGCTGCACCTGTGCGTCGGAACGGTGGCCGCCGCCGCGGTGCCGCTGGGCGTGGTGATGGCCCTGGACCCGCCCCGAGCGGCACGGGCCCTCGTCGCCTGGACCACCGTGACGTTCTTCGTCGCCGTCCTGGTCATCGCCGTGGTGGCGCTCGGTCGGCCCTGGCTGAGCCGCCGCGCCGGGGCCACCCCGCTCGGCCGGTGGAGCCTCGCGGTCCTCGCGCTGACCGGTCTCGGACTCGCCGGTACGGTGCTGTTCCTGCTCCTGCCGAGCGGAACCGACGGGGACCAGTTGTCCACGCTCCGCCCCCCGGTCGGCTGCGCCGACGACCCCGGCCTGCCCGGGTGTGCGAGGGACTGCTCGCTGCCCTGGTACGACTGGATCCTCGCCTGGTTCGGCACCGGACAGGTGCTGCTCCTGATCGCCATCGGCGCTATCACCCGGGCCGGTCGCCGAGCGCTGGTACCGCCGGTCGCGGCGACGCTCCTGATCACGGCCGCAGGGATCTGGATCGCCGGTGGGCTGCCCGGGGTCCCCCCGGCCCCCGCCGGGTTGGCCGTCTGGACCCTCGTCGTCCCCGCCTGCCTGCTCGCCGGCGTCGGCCTGGTGCTGCCCCGTACCCGATCCGCTGCCCCGGCCCGGCCGCTCGCCGCCCACTCGGACGTCTCCTGGGGCGGACGCGGCCCCGCCGTCCTCGCCGGCTTCGGCTGGCTGCTGCTCGTCGCGTACTGCGCGGGGGCGCTCTACTGGGCCACCGACCGACTCAACAACGGCGCGACCCCCAGCGGGGAGTCCGCCATCACCCCGCCCATCCCGGTGATGTGGGCCGGGCTGGCGTTCATGACGGCCCTGTTGATGGTGCTGGTCACCATCGCCAACGCATTGGTGATCTTCGTTCGACTCCGCCGCCGGGAGTACGCCCGCCTGGCTCCCCCCGGGAACCGGCTCTCCGCCCACGAGCTGCGGCGCAGCCGCGACGTCAGCACCTACCGGGCCCTGCACCGGCTGGTCGGGGAGGAGGTGCTCGGGCTCATCGGCCGGTACGGGGTGATGTCCGCGCTGATCGCCGTCCTCGCCTGCGCCGCCGCCCTGTCCCACGAGCGTCCCCACCCGATGACGGTGACCGGCTGGCACGTCGCGGTGAAGGTGGTCGCCGACGTCGGGGACTCCCTCCTCGGTTGGCTCCCCGCCGCCACCGCCGCCCTCGGGCTGCTGGTGTACCGCAACGAGACGGTCCGCCGCACCGTCGGCGTGATCTGGGACGTCGCCACCTTCTGGCCCCGGGGCGCGCACCCCCTCGCCCCGCCCTGCTACGCCGAACGGGCGGTACCCGAGTTGCAGACCCGGATGGCCGGTCTGCTCGCCCTGCCCCAGCACGACCCGCGTCGGATCGACGGGATCATCCTCTCCGGGCACAGCCAGGGCACCGTCATCTGCGCCGCCGTCCTGCTGCAACTCCCGGCCAGCTGCCGGGCCCGGATCTGGTTCTTCTCCTACGGCTGCCAGTTCACCCGGCTCTACGGACGGGTCTTCCCCTCGTACTTCGGCCCCGAGCAGTTGCCGCTGCTCACCAAGCCGCTGTGCCGACCGGCCGGGTGGACCAACTTCTGGCGGGCCACCGACCCCCTCGGCTGGGCCGTCGCCGCCGGTGGCCGGGACCTGCCGGTACGCGACCCGGAAGCGTTGTACCCCAGCGACGGGGAGGTACGGGACCCCCCGATCCGCAGCCACAGCGGCTACCCCGAGTCACCGGAGTTCGGTGTGGAACGGGCCCGGGTCGCCCGGCTGCTCCGCCGGGACATCCCGTCACCCCGGCAGCGGATCGGCTAACCGCACCACCAGATCGGCCCGGTCGGCGGTCTGGCCGATCCGCCGGGCGTTGATCTCGTCGCTGCCCGTCGCCCGGCCCCGGGCCTCCTGCGGGGTACGGCCGTACGCCTCGTGCCGGGCGATCAGTCGACGCATCCGCAGCTCCGCGTCGACGTCGAGGAACCACGCCTCGTGCAGCAGGGTGCGTACCTCGTCCCAGGGCGGGTCCGGCAACAACAGGTAGTTGCCCTCGACCACCACCAGCCGGACCGAGGGTGGCACCTCGATCGCCCCGGCGATCGGCTCCTCCAGGTCCCGCCGGAACTCCGGGCTATAGACGGAGGTGGGTTCCAGCCGACGCACCCGGCGCAGCAGCGAGACGAAGCCGTTGGCGTCGAAGGTGTCCGGCGCACCCTTGCGGTCGGCCCGCCCCAGCCGGACCAGCTCGGCCTGGGCCAGGTGGAACCCGTCCAGCGGCACCAGTCGGGCGGTCGGCCCGACCTCGACCACCAGCCGCTCCCCCAGGGTGGACTTACCCGCCCCGGGGGGCCCGGCGATGCCGAGCAGTTGACGGGGCCCGGTCTCGGCGAGCCGCTTCGCCCGGGCCACCAACCCGTCGAGGGTGAAGTGTCGGACGACAGTCGTCACGCGAGAACCGGATCACTGATCGTGAACCGTGCCTCGACGCTGGCCTGCACCGACTGCGCCTGGGGGTCGAGATCCAGCTCCGGCCGCCCCTCCTGGGCCATCCCACCGGTGGCGTACGCCATCCTCATCATCGGCTGGGTGCCCATCCCGGTGTCGGCCAGCTCGATCAGGGCGGTCACCTGGGCACCGAGCGCCTCGGCGTACTCCCGGGCGCGGGCGACCGCGTCGGCGATGGCGGCCCGCCGCGCCTCCCGGTGCGCCGGACTGTCCGGCCGCAGCGCCCACCAGGGCCCGGCGACCTCGACCTGGTCCTGGTCGGCGAGGCGGAGCATCACCTCGCCCAGGGCGGTGAAGTCGGTGACGGTGACGGTGGTGGTCACGCTTCCGTGGTAGGCAACCACCCGCTCACCGGAGCGCTTCGTCTCCGGGCGGACCTGAAGGTCACCGGTCTCCCGCCGCTCGACCACCGGGCCGTACGACTCAAGCAGCACCCGGATGGCCGCGGCCCGCTCGGCGAGCCGGGTGAGCGTCGCCTCCCGGTCCTTGTCCCGCGCCATCGCGGTGACCCGGAAACGGGCGACTTCGGGCTCCACCTCGCGGTACGCCTCGCCGCGCACAGACACCACCGGTCCATCCACCATCGGACCATCCTATAAGGAAGGGCCGATGCCCGAGCCCGAAATGCTCTCGGCTCCCGGGGTGGAGCCTTCCGGAAGACGGCAGGTGTAGTGGACCTCGTCGTCGACGACCAGGCACCCGGTCAGGTGGCCGCCCCGCTCACCGAGCCCCAGCAGGTACGCCAGTTCGGCGTCGGCGGCGGTGAGGGGGAACCGGCGCTCCTCGGCCCGTACGGTCCGGCCGGTCAGGGCGGTACGGGCGGACTCGGCCCCCCGCAGGAGCCCGACCAGGCGGGTCGGATCGGCGGCGTCCAGGGCGGTGGCCAGCCGGTCGAGGTGGGCCCGTACCTCGCCCAACTGGCGCAGCGCCTGCTCCCGGTTGGCGAGCAGCATGTTCGCCGTCCGGGCGGGCGGACTGCCGGCGACCCTGGTCCCGTCGCGGAAACTCCCGGCGGCCAGGCCGAGGACCGCGTCGCAGAGGT